>QHZB01000145.1 GCA_003224525.1 Acidobacteriota bacterium
TTTCATCGCCACCCTGGCGGTTGCTCGGTCCTGGCGGCGTCCGTTCCCTAGTTGCGGAGTCGCTTCTCCTCAAGCACCAACTCCTGATCGTGAATCGCTCCCGGCATCGATCCCCCAATTTATCCGCGTCAGACCGCATCCTCGCCGGCTTGATGGCACTCTTGGTGCGTCCAACTCGTCTCCTCCGTTCGCAATCGTACTGAAGCCCTCGACTCTGCTAGCCCTTCACAAAGCTATGAGCAAGCGAAAATACCGGATGCTGTTCTCCCCGAATCGCCGAGGGATACCCGGCCCGAAAGGACCGAGCTTAGAACTCCTTCATGCGGTCGTCGAAATGAAGCAACGTAATCCCAACTTGGGCTGTCCGCGAATCGCACAACAGATGTCCTTGGCGTTCCACATCCAAATCGACAAAGACGTGGTTCGAAGGATTCTCGCCCATCACCACTGGCCGGGACAGGACTCCGGTGGTCCCTCTTGGCTGACGTTCCTGGGTCACATGAAAGACAGCCTCTGGAGTATGGATCTGTTCAGGTGTGAGTCGGCCACCTTGCGGGCCTACTGGGTCTTGGTCGTCATGGATCAATGCACGCGCCGGATCATTGGCTTCGGCGTCCATGCGGGAAAAGTCGATGGGGTCGGACTCTGCAGGATGTTCAACCGTGCCATTCGCGGGCAACGCTGGATGCCGAAGTACATCAGCTCCGACAACGATCCACTGTACAGGTTCCATCAGTGGCAAGCCAATCTACGGATACTGGAGGTGACAGAAATCAAGTCCATCCCCTACGTTCCACTGTCCCATCCATTCGTGGAAAGGCTAATCGGCATCATTCGGCGCGAGTACTTGGATCACACTTTGTTCTGGACGACGGCAGATCTCGAAAACAAGCTGCTCGATTTCAGGACCTACTTCAACAACCATTGCACGCATACCTCACGGGAAGGGCGAACGCCGGATACGCCCGCGTCACGACCAGCAGCCAATCTCCACTCGTTTCGATGGCAACCACACTGTCGGGCCCTCTATCAGACACCGATGGCTGCCTGATTTCTCAAAGATTCGCGCTCGCTGCGGTATCCGGTCGACCTCTGCAAAAATCTCGAAGGAAATCATCCGGTGTTCGCGTTCTTAGTTGCCGCTCGTTTCGCGGCTCTGATCGTTTCACTGCCGCCGTATCAATTCGCCAGAGACAGCCGCGGTCGCATGACGTTACATCGAGCTATCGATCGCAATCCATCTCGGTCCGATACAACCGAACAGCGACTCGCCGGAAGCATGCGCTAAGGATACGGACCATCTATGCGGCGCAGATTTAGTTTTGATGACCGACAGGATGGAGAAACAGTCAAAGCGCACCCTCAACTTGGTGCGTGCAATATTGTATTGACAGATGTATTTACGTTTGTCATAGTGAGTCATGGCTTTCGAGTGGGACGAGGGAAAAAGCCGAGCGAATCTCGCTAAGAACGGCATTGATTTCCATACCGCCTCGCTTGCGTTCGCCGACCCATTCGCGCTTACCATGCGAGACGAGTTGCATAGCGATCAGGAAAGCCGCTTTATTATGCTGGCCGCCGTCGACACGGGAGCCATCCTCTTCGTGGTGTTCACGGTCCGCGCTCAAGACGTCATTCGGTTAATCTCGGCTCGCGCAGCAACTCGGCAGGAAAGGGCAATTTATGAAGAAGCTAAATAAGAAACAGAAAAGACAAATCGCCGCTATCGCAGCAAAAAAAGACGCCGACATCGATCTGACCGATATGCCGGAAGTCCTCGACTGGTCCAAGGCCGAAATCGGCAAGTTCTATCGGCCACCGAAGAAACCCGTGACCATTCGCCTAGACACCGACATCATCGCCTGGTTAAAGAGCTACGGACGCGGATATCAGACCAAGACCAACATGCTACTGCGGCACGCTATGAAGAGTTCCGTTCGTGCCAAGACCACAAACAGACGGTCGGCATAAGGGGGAGGAGCGGCGGAAGAAAAGCGCACGATCTCGAGAAATTAAGATTCCGAAAGAAGATCGGAGCATAGTCAAAGACCACACCCTTTGCAAAAAGCAAAATCGCAAAGGGTAGGCCACCCTGCTGAGTGCCAAACACTTAGGGTCTGCCACTTGCCCTGGTCGTCGACTAACTACCAAGTCTGCTCGGTTGAAGGAGCGGACGCCGTCATCTAATCAGTCCTGCAACGCTTTGGATGCTCTAACTTTCACGATGATCCTGTGGCTGGCGAATTGTTAATTCCCGCATGATTCCTCGGGATTCCCCGTCCTGCACGCATTCTGCGATGCGCAATCTTGTTGTTCTTTTCATCCATTTCATCGCCACGCTGGCCCGGTTGCTCGGTCCTGGCGGCGTCCGTTCCCTAGTTGCGGAGTCGCTTCTCCTCAAGCACCAACTCGTGATCGTGAATCGCTCCCCGGCATCGATCCCCCAATTTATCCGCGTCAGACCGCATCCTCGCCGGCTTGATGGTACTGTGCCTACCGAAAATGTTATCCGGTGCGAATGCGTC
>QHZB01000147.1 GCA_003224525.1 Acidobacteriota bacterium
GCTCGAAGATGGCGGCTGGAACTGCGAAGCACCCAAGAGCCGGCGCTCTTCGTTCCATACCACCATCTGCGTGCTCGAAGGACTGCTCGAATACAAACGAGCAGGGCGCAAATCGGCGGCCGTCACTAAGGCCCGCAAGAGCGCCGAAAACTATCTGCTCGAACGCCGCATGTTCCGCTCGCTTCGAACTGGCAAAGTCATCGACAAATGCTGGCTGCGCTTCTCGTTCCCGATGTTTTGGCACTACGACGTCTTGCGCGGACTCGATTATCTGCGAGATGCAGGAATCAAGCCCGACAGCCGCGTCGGTGACGCCATCGAAGCCGTGATGGAGCGCCGCCACCAGAACGGGCGCTGGCCGCTGAACCTCCTTCATCCCGAACATATTCCATTGGAGATGGAGACCGATGTCGGTGGGGCAAGCCGCTGGAACACACTGCGTGCTCTCCGAGTCCTGCGTTGGTACAACAACTCAACCTGGTAGTTGTGGCTTGGGCATGGTCGCGCTATGGTTTGGGTCAGAAAGTTGCCGTGAATTTCCACCAGGGCCTGATTTCCTGACGAGATGCCGACATATCAGGACAAGTCAATCTCTGGGATCTTCATCGGTATGTCCGGCTCTCCTTGTGAGTGATTCCCTCTCACGCCCGCTGGACTTGTTTTGGCCGGTCACCTCAAGAAGCACACGCTTACGCGAGTTTCTCCAAAGGACACACTTGCTGTCAGGGTGAAATTCTCACCTAATGGGAAGACACTGATCTACACTGATTTCAATACGACTGTTACGAGTGCTATCTATGAATACGACATAGTCACGAAGTAATTAAAACGGCTCACGACGCCACGCGAGAGCGATTACGACTATGTGATCGATTGGCGACAGGTCCCTTAGTCTGCTCGTACGCGGAGCGGTATGCACTCCGTTTTTTGGCCGTCCTTCCAACTTCCCCGCGCAGCTACGAACCTCGGCATCAGGCACTAATTCCCCAGAACTGCCTTGTTCGCCTCCAGCACCTCCGCCCGTCCTGGCTTGTCAGCGTACTCGCATATCTTTAATAGCTCGGCATAATACTTGCGACTTGCTTCGCGGTTGCCGCTGAGTTGCGCGGCGCGGGCCGCGCCGTACAGCGCACGGAAGCGGTTTGGCTCTTTCTTCAGCGTCGCCTCAAATTGCTCCAGCGCTTGCGCGGGCTGGTTGATCTCCATCAGCATCTCGCCGAAAAGCTCGCGCGCAGGTGCAAGCGGCCCGGGCGTAATTGCCTTCTTGTCGGTACCATCTTCCATCTCGGCTGCCGACTTCATCGTGTTCAAAGCGAGGTCCTTACTTCCCTCTGCCAATGAGCTCCAGGCATTCACTTCGAGGCGCTGGATCTCGGCTTGCCCAGCCCAATAGCTTTCCTTTGACTTCTCTAGGCGCGTACGGATGTCCTGCAGCGCAGCGACCGATGCCTGGGCCTTTGCCGCGTCATGCAGCCGGGCCGCTGCTATGCCGCGCGCAAACCAGGTTATGGCATCGGTGTAGAGAAACGGCGTCTCGCGTGGCTGCAGCTCCGTGGCCCGCTGCCAGTCGCGACGCTCCACAGCATAGCGCGCGGGAATCGCTGCCAGCGCGAAGTATCCGGCGTCGGGACCCGCTGCGCCGCTCACCACCACTCTCGGATCGAACCGCGAGGCTATCTCCGGCAGTGCCTCGAGCACCTTGCGCGCAGCTTCGTCCTGCGCCGTCTGCAGATAGGCGTAAACCTGGTAGTCGCTTGCGTGGAGCTCTTCTGCCGTTTGGCCCTCGCGACGCGAAGCTGCTGCCGCAGCGCGGTTGCTGTCGATGGAATTCTGCCAGTAGCCCACGCGCGTGAACGTGTGTGACGGCATATGCAGCGCGTGTGGCGCATCAGGCGCGATATCGGAATAACGCCGCGCGGCGATAAGCGCCTTTCCCGCCAGAGACGGCACGTCGTAGGTGTGAATGATGTAATGCGCCAGCCCGGGATGGTTCGGTTCTTCCCGGAATAGCTTCTCCAGGATCGCGCCCGCCTTGAGCCGCGCGGCGTAGGTTTTGTCGGTCGGCTCTTCCGCAGCCGCAAGCGCCAGCGCATAGAAAATCTGCGCCTCCTGATCGTCGGAATATTTCGACGCGAGAACTTCCATCGCATCTCGATAGTCGAGCAAACGCGCTTGCTGTGATGTGCTCTCGAAGTTGCTGTACAGACTGGCGACGGCCGCGATGTACGATCGTTCGCGCTCCGTTTTTGCGCCAGCGGCTTTGCCCCGTTCGGCGCTCTCGCGTCCCGCCTGCAGCTGGCTGTTGTCCTTCATGCCAGCCGCGAACGGATTGCTCCACTGGCTGAGTGCGATTCCCCAGTGCGCGATTCCGCAAGT
>QHZB01000146.1 GCA_003224525.1 Acidobacteriota bacterium
GCAAAACTTACACACCACGTGCTATAACAAGCCCATGCGCCTACACGGTTACGCACCCCGGCCCGCGCACATCAAATGGCTCCTCGATTCTGACCCGGCCATCCGTTGGCAGGTCATGAGGGACCTCACAGGGGAAGCCCCCAATGCGATTGCAGCCGAGCGGTCGCGCGTCGCAACCGAAGGCTGGGGAGCCAAACTTCTCGCCCTGCA
>QHZB01000118.1 GCA_003224525.1 Acidobacteriota bacterium
TCCCGCAGGCGATGCGCAAGTTATGCTTTCCAGCAGCAACGGGGCAGCCAGCGTGCCTTCCAGTGTGATCGTTCCGGCCGGAAGCAGCAGCGCAACCTTCACGGTAAACACGTCTGTAGTTCTCTTGTCAACTTCTGCCACGATCTCGGCTTCATATAACAGTACAACTCAAACGGCAAGTCTGACGGTATTGTTGTAACAACATGGAAACTAGACTTATCTAAGCGATGGGCAATAGCTTAGTCTAAGTCTCGCGCGGAACGCGTTGATCAGCTCAACAGCGAGGAGGGCGATCTTGTCGCCTTTCCGAACGCACATACGATTGTCTTTTCAAGTTCGCTGATTTCAATGGCGACGGCCAAGCGGACCATCCCACATACGCAAAGCTGGCAGACCGAGCCGAGGGATGGCTTGAATGTAGAAATCGTTGATGCCTCCGATGAGAGCAATCTTCTCGTCCAGCATCATCTTGGCGAGAAGCATATCTACTCGCTTTTCGACCTCGGCACTGGGAATCTGAGCAGTCTGCGAGCCGGCCCAAGAAGCTACGCAGAACAGTAAGAAAAACAGAGAACCTGTGCGATGCAGGTGCGATCTTGATCGATGATTGAAATAGCGCATGAAATCCTGGCTACTTCTCCTCTACGATGGCCGCGTCCCACGGCTTCAGCTTGATTTCCTGCCCTTGGACCACGACTGCCTGAGAAAGCAAATCCATGCCGGAACGATACGTATAAGAAAATGATTGCGTATCGTTCGAATAGTTCAAATAGTAGTGCAGCGTTTTGCCTGAGCGGTTCGAACCATGTTTTACGCGAACCGGTACGGGCAGACCCTGGTCTGGACCCGTCAAGCCTGCCTGCTTCAGAACATCCAAGAGCACGCTCTGCTGCAGCTTGTCACTGAGAACTGTTCCCTCGTACGTCAGAGTGCCCCTACCGAATGAATTCCGTGTGACCGCGGGGTATTTGCCAAAGAAGGGATGATCGTAGTAGGCGAGCGGTTTCGCGGTGTCCGGAATCAGCATTTCCGCCCACTCGGAGACTCTATTATCCGCACCCGCTTGAAAAGGATCATCTTTTAGCGCCAAAGGCCGGAGCAATGACGAAAACTCCTGATAGTGCAAGCCCGCGGCCTCACGCAGAGTCCCCGGCGCCATTTCCCAGCGAACTGTCGAATACTCGTTGCAGAATCCGCTCTTAAAGGCGAGGACGAGGTTCCCGCCGCCTTTTACGTAATCCACGAGCCTGGTAAGCACGGCGTCACTCGCTATGTAAAGCGGTGGAACGAGAATCACCTTATAGGCAGAAAGATTTGTGTTCTCGGGAAGGACGAAATCCACGCCAACGTTGGCACGATACAGCGCACTGTACATCTGCCGGAGGATCGTGCGGTAGCTCACACGATCACTGAACTTCATGAATTCTATACCGTAGTAGGAATCGTTGCTGTAAAGGATGGCAACCTGGTTCTTGCGCTGGATGTCGGCGATCTCCGGTCCGATCCGTTGCAGTTCATGCGCGGTTCGGCTTACCTCGGCGTAGGCGCGGCCCGGCGTCAGGTCGTGCCCCAACACCCCTTTCCAATAGGTCTCCTGACCATAATGAATCGAATGCCAATGCCAATACTCGACCATGTTGGCCCCTGAGGCTGCGTGTGTATACACATCCAGGCGCAGCTGACCATCGTAGGGCGGAAACTGCTCTTTGGAATCCCAGCCGATGGCCTCAGCGTTGGTTTCCGTGATCAGGTAGTTTGTCCGCTTGAGCGAGCGGACGTAATCGCCAACGTAGGAAGACGCTTCACCGTCAAACTGATCCTGAGTTCCGTGATACGGGTTCGCGGCGGCGATGTCTAGACTTTTGACTACCTCGGGCTCGTTCACTTCCGGCCGAGGAGGCCCGGCAAAGTCATGCATGACAAATTGATCGGGACGCTTGTACTCATTGACGATGGTCGCCTGCCAGGCAAGAAAATCGGTGGTCATCCATTGCGAGTAGCGCTCCCACTCGAGCTTCCATCCGGGGTTGATAATACCATCGCGCGGCGGCAACTCGGACCAGTCGTTCAGCCGTTGTCCCCAGTAGTTCAGCCCCCAAATCTTGTTGAGGGTATCTGTCGTTTTGAATCTTGATTTCAGGTAATCAGCGAACCCAACCTGAACATCATGGTTTGCTGCACCGGCCGAGGAAGTTTCGTTGTCGATCTGGTAGCCGATGATGGCCGGATTGTTCTTGTAGTGTTCGAGAATCTTGCGGCTCACGCGTTCGCAATAAAATCTGTAAGTTGGGTTCGAAAGATCCGTGTTTTGGCGGTAACCGTAATAAAGGTATTGCCCACCGAGGCGCGTCACGACAATCTCTGGATGTTCCCTATAGAGCCAGGCGGGGATGGAAGCGGTCGGCGTGCCAATGATGATGCGGATCCCAGCGGCGCGGAGCTTATCCACCACGCGATCCATCCAGGCGAATTCAAATTTGCCGTCTTCCGGCTCCCACAACCCCCAACTGAATTCCCCGATGCGGACGACTGTGATGCCTGCCTTCTGCATCAGTTGGACATCCTGGTCTAGCCGTTCGTATGGCATGTATTCCGGATAATACGCAACGCCGTACAGGACAGTATCCATGCGGTCGGCGCGGAACGCTTCGCGGGCCTGGGTTTTTCCCGGCAGGGCTGCGCCGAGCAAGCCAACAAGGAGAAGTCCTACTCGCACCAGCCACGAAAAACCTGCTCGAGTCTCTTGAGTGAAAATCATGGGCGACCTTTTCCCGGCTTTATCGCCGTTGAATCGCGCAACACGAAACTCGTCTTGAGGACGTATTCGGTTCCCTTCGGATTTGGTGTCTCGCGTTGTACATCGTGCAACAGCGCTTGAAAAGCGAGGCGGCCAAGTTCGGTCTGCGACACCTCGATCGTGGTCAGCGGCGGGAGAATGTATTGCGACAGGTGGATATTGTCGAAGCCGATCACGGAAAGATCCCGTGGAACCACGATCTTTTCGTTATAGCACTTGCGCATCACCCCGATCGCGGTCATGTCGTTCGAACACAGAATCCCGGTGGGACGCAAGCGCCGACTTAATAGTTTTGCGAATGCCTCTTCCCCGCCCTCCAGGGTGTGGTTCCCCTCGATGATCAACTCCGGGTCGGCAGTCATTCCGATCTCGCTCATCGACTGGACAAATACTTCCTTTCGAGCAAGGGCAGATTTCAGGCCCAACGGACCGGTAATGAATGCGATCTTCTCGTGGCGCATGGCCGCGAGGTGCTGTACCGCCTGACGAATGCCATGGAGATAATCGATTCGAATATTGCTGACGCGCGGGCGCGCCGGCCCGACGTCCACGAAAACCAGGGGAACGTTGCGAAGTTTGAGATCGTCGAGGAGCGATTCTTCCATGCCAAACGTCATGACTGCCACGCCTTCGACCCGGTGCTCCAGCATGCGCCGTACTGAGGTCTTCATGCGCTCGGGATCGTGAACCGTCGAACTTACCAGGATTTCATAATTGTGCTGGAGGGCGGTCTCTTCGAAAACGTGGACAATTTCGGGAAAAAATGGGTTCGTGATTTCAGAGACGATCAATCCAAAAATACGGCTGCGCCCAGAAACGAGCGCGCGCGCCTGTGTGCTCGGAAAATACCCTAGCTCTTCGACAATCCTCCATACCCGCTTGGCCAGCCGCGGTTGTACGCTGGGATGACGGTTAATCGTACGTGACACCGTGGCGGTCGAAACTCTTGCGCGTTTGGCGATCTTGCGGATATTCATATGCCGCTACCCAAGGTTCGCATTACTGCTGCAGCTCGCTCCTCGCACTTTTGCAATCGTCCGATTGAGAAGCTCCCTGATCCGTTGCGTCACAAGACGGCACGGCGTTGCCCCAAAAATCATGCCCGCCACTTTGTTCGATGAGCCTTCCGCTTTTTCTCGAGGGAGACATCGGCTGCAAGCGATATCCGGTCAAGGAAAGTATTCCAATAGTTCCTTGACCCGGAGCCACCAGTCTTGGATCAACCGTCAGCGCATGAGGATCGTTGGCCGGCACCTCGACGCCGTAATAATCATTGGCATCGAACAGATTGTCTTTGCTCATCCCAAAACCGCGTGCCGACACGTACGCGCCGTCCGAAGCGCGCGATACTCCGTGGGAAAACCGCGCCGTTCCCGCCACATAAAAAATGTTGTTGTAAAAATGGCTGCTTTCGGACCAGCCATGCCAATCCGAGAAAAGCAGGAGGTCTACCGTGTGCTCTGGCCCGACGTAAATTGTATTGTTGTAGACCAGGCTATCTTTTACCGGACCGGCAATGTTGATGCCCCGCTTGCGGTCGTTTTGGCTGATGTTGTAGCGCACCACCGTACCGGTGTTACCGGCGCTTTCTTTGGCGTCGTGGCCGCCTTCGTTGCAGATCAGGAGAAAACCACCGTCGTTGTCGTGACTGTAATTGTACTGGATGACGGTATTCCGGCTATTCCAGTCGGAATCGAAGCCTTCACCGTCCCGCTGTCCTTTCGTTCCATATGCCTCATTGTACTGAATCACTGTATTGTCGGCGCTCCACGCCCAGATGGCGACGTTGTATCCCTCGGAGCGTTGATTAGCATGGCCGACAACGTTGTGTTCGACCACAGCGCCGTCCGTTGCAACGACCACGATTCCATCGCCGCCAATGTCGTAAAGTTGATTTCCACGCACAACGACACCCACGCTCGGATTCCATTTCGAGCGAACCCAAGAATCTGCCCAGCCGAAAATTCCGCTGCGATCCACGTGGTAAATCTCGTTATTCTCGATGCGCAAATCGATGAACCGACTTGGCTTCTTGTCGCCCACGGAAGTGTAGTGAATTCCTCCGTTCGGCTTGACGCTGTCCACTCCATTCACGTCGTGGATCGTCAGCGACCGAATATAGATATGGTGCGCCTCGCCGTAATTTTCCAGCGCCACATGAACAGCACGACGTTCAGCCCGTTGTGAACCAGTGTTGGTGATCTCAAGATCCTCAATTTCCCAATATTCCTGGTTCTTCAGGAGCACCGCGTCCTCGAACAAACCGTAGCCATTAATCACCGGCTTCACCCCGCCACCATACTTTCCCAGCGTGATCGGCTTGCCTTCCGCGCCAGAACCTTTGGGCCACAACTCCCCCTGCAGCACCGAACCCGACTTCAGCAGGATGCGATCTCCGGGATGGAACGTCGTCGCGTTTACTTTCGCCAATGTTTTCCACGCCGCCTCTGGTGTCGTGCCCACTCTCCCATCATCCCCATTCCGTGAATCGACATAATAGGTCGTCGATAGTTTGGCCGTTTCCGGCATTCCTTGGAATCGAGTCTCAGCAATACTTGGCACCGCAAAAATGCCGAGAAGAAACACCGAGGCTGTTCGATGCGTCGTCTTACTCCTCGTGGATTGCAATGGAAAAATGATGCCCACTTGGATGCCACGGGAAGCTCGGCCATCCACCTGCCCTGCGCCGGTCCCACCGTGATCCTTAGTTAAAACGTAAAGCGCACCCCGAACTGCCCGTTTCGCGCGTTTTCGATGATACCGGTGACCTGGCCGAAATTACTTGCTCCGACCTTATTTTGCGGACCAGTTTTTCATTAAGCCGCAATGCTACCCCTTCATGAACTCCGCGCTAAGCAAATCAAGAGTGAATCACAATTATGCATCCCAAACCAGTTGCAGTTTCATCGAGAGGCGGGATCTTCAACTCACTCTTTCAGATTTCAACTGCTTTTTGGAGCGAAATGCCCGCAAATCGGCCTTTGCGCGTACCTCGCACGGTTGCTGAAAATTTGGAGTGGATTCTCGCGAATACCCTCTCGGCGTGGACAAGGCGGTATCGCTCAAAGCAAAGTTAGTTGCCATATTGCCGCATTCGCCTCTTCTTCGCTATGGGGAAAATTCGGGGGGACTCCATGCATGCGGAGCCACATTCTGTACATCGTGCAACCTACCAAATATTTTTCTAACTCGTTTGTTTTCAAAACAGAGATTGAAAAGGAAGGGCTTTCAGGAGATAGCCCGGCTGGCTTGGGCGCAGGAGGTCCCGAGTTCAAATCTCGGCGCCCCGACCAACCACTTCCTTGTTTATCAGCAACTTTGAATCCCTTTCATTATGGTAGGATCCCCGCCGTTGAGCCACTACAAGAGGGACGATCCAGGGGTCGCGGCCAGTTAGAAAGAACGGCTAGACCGTAGACCCCATACCACCAAGGCGGCGACAGGATGGCGAGCCCCCGCGCCAGCTGATGGAAGCGTCTCTCACCAGAAAGGGGGCTCTAAAAAATGCATCGGATCCCAGTTCCCTCCAAGGGAATTACCCAGGTTGGATACCAGGAGCATTCTGAAACTCTCGAGATCAAATTTGAGCGCGGTGGGGTGTATCAGTTTTTTAATGTGCCTGTGGATGTCTTCAATGGACTGATGAATGCTGCCTCCAAAGAGGGGTATTATCACTCGAAAATCGGCGAGCGCTTCCCCTACTCTCGCGTTTCGTGATAGCCATTTGGTTCTGCTAGAGGACTTCCGGGAAAGATCGCGAGGGCGGTCTTTCCCGGGCATTTATTATAGGGGCAGGCTCAACTGAATTTTATGCCGCGGGAATCAGACCTGCGCTGCAGCGGTTGAGGTTTACTTCGCTGGCCGTCCGCAGCAACTGGCGCACGTGTCTCTCGCTGACAGCAGGTTAATCAGCAATTTTCCAGATCGCGCTTCTTTCCGTAACGAAACGCTAGCCCAACACCCAAGGTCATAAATCCAATTGGGGGAACTACCAGCACGAGGACACCCTTGCTGATGGCTTTCTGGCCCTCCTTGGAGGTGGCCGCAGCGGAACTGCGGCACATGGCACAACCCTGGCTGAACGCGGGAGTAGCCCACAAGAAGAGCGATAAGACGAAAAGCGCAGCGCGAACTTTCATTTCACTCCCAGATATAGAATGCGAAAAGCATCCGGAAAGAAAAAGATGGTCATCAAGATCAGGCACATGACCACCGAAGTCATTGTAAGCCACTTCATGCGCGATACTTCATATTTTAGGTGCATGAAGTAGCCGATGATCAGCGCGGCCTTCACAAACGACAAGCCCAGCAATATCGTCAACATCTTTACGGGCTGCATATTCTGGTAGGTCAGAAAGACTTCGCCAGCGGTCATCAGCAGCAGTGCGCCCCACACCCAGAAGAACAGCGCTTTGCCGTGATGACGGTGCTGTTCTGCGACGCGTTCCGCAAGAGCTTGTTGAATGGTATCCATATCCCTCCGGCTCCTAGAGAATCTTGGCGGACATCAGATACACCAAGGGAAAAATGAACATCCAGACGAGGTCCACGAAATGCCAGTACAGTCCGGCCACTTCCACGTCGGACGAGTCGTATACCTTGGGCTTCAGCCACAGGATGATCGAGCACACCATGGCCGCGATTAAGAGCACATGCGCGCCATAATGGAAGGGGCTATAGGCCGGTGTTGCCAGCCAGGCAACCAGCCATAGGACCAGCAGAATGGGAATGAACCTGCGGCGCAGGGCCACCACCCCGAGATAAATCACACCCAGCGTCACGTGCAACATGTGCATCCCTGTCAGGCCGAAGAAAGTAGCGCCAAACTGCGGCACGGTTTTGGACACGTTAACAAACTCGCTGGCAGCTTCGTGGCCCGGAACTTTGGGGAACATGGGAAGAGTCAAACCTTCCGCGATCAGATTGCTCCATTCGCGTCCGTGAAGAACGATGAATCCCGCGCCGCAGAGCATGGTGGCAAGCAACCAGAGGCGCTGCCCTTTGGCATCGCCATGGACGGAGGCCCTGACCGCCAGCACCATCGTCAAGGAACTGGTGAGGAGAAACGCAGTCATGATGGTGGCGTTGACGATGCTCTCGGAATGGAAAGGGGTCGGCCAACCTTCCGTCGAAATACGTCCATAGCTGTAGGCGTAGAGCAGCGCGCCAAACGTCAGCGAATCGGAGAGCAGAAACAACCACATCCCGATTTTCTTGGAGTAGGTGCCGAACAGCGACGGCTCATAAGCCGACGGGATGTCGTGCAGCGCGGATTCAGCCATGCGTTCGGCCTCCTGGTCAGAAACGTACGGTTAGCTGGCAAACTCCAGCAAACACAAAATGTAAATCCACAGCGCGGCCATGAAATGCCAGTACCACGCGGTCACATCCACCACAATGCTCCGCGTTGCCGCGGAGCGGCGCAAAAGCGAAGCGATGCCTGCGACGAACAAAGCGAGAACGCCACCCATCAAGTGAATGGCATGTGTCCCGGTCAGCAGATAAACGAACGAGCTGCTGGGCGTGGTGGCTACATAGAAGCCGTTCGCAGCCAGTTGCCGCCAGGCCTCCCACTGTCCGAAAAGAAAAACTAGACCGAGCACGAACGTCATTGCTAGCCAAGGAATCTTCACCGGGTCAACGACGGATACCCGCGGAGCGGATTTTGCTGAAGCGAGAGCCGCTAGTCGCTTAATCTGGCGACGCGCCAGTTCCATGAACACGCTGCTCAAAATCAGCACGCCAGTATTGATCAACAGCAGCTTGGGAAGCGTGACCGGGATCCAGTCGCGTACGAGCGCATTGGTGCGCGGGTCGAGCGTGGGAAGTCCCTGACGCACAACATAGGCACTGCTGAAGGAGACAAACAACATCAGGATCGGCGTCAGAGCGACGAGTAGCCCAAGACGCGCCCGTCGCAGCCGCGTTGCGTAGTCCGGCAATCCCGGACCGGAACCACCGTCACCGCCGCCTCGAGCGGGAGGCAGGATGCCGTCATCGCCCAAAGAGATTCTGGGATCGTCTACCGTCGCGGTTGTGGAGAAGCTTGCCATAGGGTGTTCAGTGGGCCGGCTTGATTTCCGGATCGGTCTGCATCACGTAATCGCGGGGCGCGCCGGGCACGCTGTACTCATAAGGACCGTTGTGGACAACGGGCGTGCGTCCGCCAAAATTGTCGTGAGGCGGCGGCGTCGCCGTGGTCCACTCAAGCGTGGTCGCTTCCCACGGATTGTCGCTGGCCTTCTTCCCCTTGAACATGCTCCAAAAGAGATTCACAAGAAAGATCAATTGACCGGCGATCGTGACAAACGCCGCGTAAGTGATGAATTTCTGCAGCGGAATCAGGCCGTGCAGATAGCTGACCTCTGTCATCTGTGAGTAGCGGCGCGGCATCCCCGCCATACCCAGATAGTGCATAGGCATGAAGATCGCGTACGTGCCGATGAAACTGAACCAGAAGTGCCAGCGCGCCATTGATTCGTTCATCATGCGTCCGAACATCTTGGGAAACCAATAATAGGTGGCCGCAAAGATGCCGAAGATGGAGGCCACTCCCATGATGAGATGGAAGTGCCCGGGCACGAAGTAAGTGTCGTGCAATTGAATGTCGAGCACGGGCTGCGCGAGAAAGGGGCCGC
>QHZB01000148.1:0-2804 GCA_003224525.1 Acidobacteriota bacterium
GTTTTATTTTCAGGACCAATTCTTTGGATGACAAATCTCCTGTGTATCTTGCTGATTTGTTCGTCCGAGACGCTTTAAGGTGCATATTAATTGGAAGGTTTCAATTAAACTTGATTTGGTACGGCTGATGGACACAGGGCCTTGCCCGTATTGAATTCAGATCCGAACAAGGGTCTTCCAGTATTCGGATTGATATTTGACGTTTTCAGGCCGTGCGTCGAAGGGCGGGCCGTCGGTTGCCCGTCTGGTGAGCTGGGGGTGGCATTTGCGGATAATGTTCGCGGTCGATCGTAAACACTGTCTGTGTTCCCCGAAGGCTGATCGTGTCCGCTGCGGTTCGTCCCGCGCCTGGGTGTGGATTGCCTGCCTGAGTTTCGCCGCGATGTTGCCGGTCAGTCTACGCTCCCAGACCCCCGCCAATATGTCGGTGGCCCGTTCCGTGGATGCGAACAAAATGTATCGCGCAGGTGTCACCCTCGCTGAGCAGGGGAAGTTAGATGAAGCCATCACCACATTCGAGAAGGCCCTTGAGAGTGATCGTCAAAATCCGCTGCTACTGGATGCTATTGGTGCAGCTTACATCGGTAAAGGAAATCTCGAGCAGGCCAAGCAATATTTTCTGGAATGCTTAGACGTTGACCCGGGATTCGTGCCCGCGCGCAAGAATCTCGCCATCACCGATTTCAATATGGGCAAGTACGATCTCGCCGCGGGTGAGTTTCAGAAACTGAAAAACATCTCTACGGCTTCACATCCAGTCGCCAATCTCTTCCTGGGTATGATTGCGGAAAAGAATGCTGACTACGTGCAAGCAGAGCCGTTGCTGGAGCAGTCCGGGGCACTCCTCGACCGCTATCCGGAAGCGCTTCTATCTTTAGCGAATGCGGAGTTTCAACTCAAGCATCTGCATAGGGCCCAGGTCGCGCTCAGTAATTTCGACAATGCTCAAGCAATCACGGCCTCCCAATGCCTAAAAGCAGCAGAACTATATTCGCGACTAGGGCAGAACGGAAAGGCACTGGCGGATTTTGATAAGGCCCGTGCCAAGGACGGCCAACTTGAGCGGTTCGCTTACCAACGTGCGCTCGTGCTCGACCAGATGAATCGCTCCCAGGAAGCCCTGACCATCCTGAAGGACCTTGCGGCCAAAAACCCGGACAGCGACTCCTTGAATCTTCTCGCACATATTGCTCAAAAGAATGGTGACTTTGGTCTGGCGATGCAGTCGCTACGGCAGGCAGCGAAACTGGATCCAGCAAAAGAGGACAATTATTTGGACTTCAGCACCATCTGTGCTGATTACGGAAATTACCCGCTGGCCCTCGAAGCCGCTAGTGTCGGGCTCGAGCATCTCCCCAATTCCTACCGCTTATTGGTACAGAAGGGCGTGGTTCTCGAGAATCTGGGACGCTTGGAGGAAGCGGAGGAAAGCCTGCGCAATGCCAGCCAGTTGCAGACGGATAACAGCGTTGCCCTGCTTAGCCTCGCGATCATCCAGACACACGGAGGGCAGTTGCAAGATGCCCAGGCCACGCTTAGGTCTGCCCTCGAAAAATTTCCGGATAACTACTACATGCACTACCACCTCGGAAAGATACTCGTTCAGTTAGAGGAAGGTCGTTCCGCCGACCCGGGGCTGGAGGCGAAGGCCAAGCACGCTTTCCAGCAAGCGATCCGATTTAACCCCTCCTACGCCGATTCGTACTACCAACTTTCGAAGCTCTATCTGCGGGAGTCGCCCAAACTCGCGGAGCAAAACCTGGTCACCTGTTTGCGGTTAGATCCCCACCACGCCCCGGCAGAATACACGCTCGCGCGGCTCTATCTGAGTACGGGTAGGCGCGCGGCGGGCCAGGCATTGATTGACCGGTTCGAAAGCCAGCAACAAGCCCAAAAATTGAAAGAGCAGCAAAAGCCCAGGATTGAATCAGCGCGAAAGTAAGTTTCCGCATCTTCAAGGGAGGTACGATGGCCCGTGTAATTCGTCCGAAATCAGCAGCAATTTCATTTGTTCTTTGTGTTCTATTTTTCCTTGTAGCCGCGCCTGGTGTGTTCGCCCAGTTCAATAGCGGATTCACCGGTGTGGTTGTGGATCAAAGTAGCTCGGCCGTTCCGAATGCGAAAGTGACGGTCACCAATCAGGCCACCCGTGTAAGTCAATTTTCGATGAGCACAGACAACGGCAACTTCCGCATCTCATCTCTGCCGGGCGGAGTGTACACGATCGAAGTTGACGCCACCGGATTCAAGCAGTGGATTCAGAAGGATGTGCAACTCGAATCGAACGAGGTGAAGACGATATATTCCTCTCTGGCGCTTCCGACGGAGTCGACCTCCATTGAGGTCACTGGAACAATCGCGGCGGTGGAGACGGACAAGAGCGATACATCGCGCGAAATATCGCAAGCGAGCATTGAAAACGCGCCTTTGCTTGGACGAAACATTTACACCAGCATGATCGAGCTGGCTCCCGGCATCACCGGTTCAGGTTTGCCAAGCGGCGGCGCGCTTGGTTCCGGGTCCGCCAACAATGATAGTTTCGAGCAGGAAGCCGGCTATCAGATAAACGCCGCCGGGCAGCGGCAGGAAAACAACGAATACGACGTCGATGGCGCCGGCTTGAACAGCGCTTCGCGCGACGGTGTCGTGAACTTGTCTCCCGAACCAGACTTCATTCAGGCGGTACGGATAGCGGGTGCGACGTTTGACGCGTCCAAGGGAAGGTACAGTGGCGCGTATGTGCAGGTTTTCACCAAACCTGGAACCAACGAACTTCACGGCACGCTGTCCGAATACCACACGGA
>QHZB01000148.1:2845-3480 GCA_003224525.1 Acidobacteriota bacterium
CGGCGGAACGAATTCGGCGGAACCCTCGGGGGGCCCATTTTCAAGAACAAATTGTTCGTCTTCGGAGGCGCTTTCGGTTTGCTTTCCTCGAACGCGACAACAGAAGTTGCGACAGTTGAAACGCCCCAGTTTGTGCAGTTTGTGCAGACTAACTTTCCGAACAATCTTGCCAATACATTCTTCAAGCAGGCGCCACCCGCAGTTGTTCCCACGGAGAATATCCTCACGGTAGCGCAGCTCGAAGCCCAAAATCCCGGGTTCTACTCGAGTTCGGCGTTTCCAGCAAACTTGCCTGCGGTCGGAACGGCTGTTTTTCCCGAGAGTCTGACTCACAATGCCTACCAATGGCATTTCCGCGTAGATTACAACGTTAACGAATCCAAAGACCGTATCTTTTACGATATGTTCCGCACCTATTCCAACCAACTGGGAGCGGACCCACGCCTAATTTACCGCGTTGTGGTTCCAAATACCGGCTTCTTCGCCAAACTCGATTGGACGCACACCTTTTCGCCAAGACTGTTGAACGAAGCGGGCTTTACTGTCGTACGGGCGGTGGGCTCGAACCCGGGCACATCCAGTCATCGGGATCTTCCGAACGTAAACATCTCCGGGGTCTCCGGATTTTCGCAGTG
>QHZB01000148.1:3513-5299 GCA_003224525.1 Acidobacteriota bacterium
TGGCACGATGTGCTGACCTGGACACACGGCAGCCACACGATCTCCGCCGGCGTGGACTTCGACCGCCATCATGACGACGATAACTTCACGTCTCCACTCCTTAGGCCGAGCTTTGGATTTGCCAACCTCACTGACTTTGCACAAGACCAGCCTTTTTCGCAGGATGGGCCGGCAATTTCCGTGCCGGACAGTTCTCTGGCCGGCAATCTCTACCAAGTGCTTCGCTGGGTGTATCTCGGAGGATTTGTCCAGGACGATTGGAAATTGACGAAGCGTTTCACGTTGAATCTGGGTCTGAGATACGACTACTTCGGTCACTGGGGGAACTATCATAATTCGACTACGCCTTTCCCGCTGTTTACACCTGGTTCGGGGAACACTTTTGCGCAGCAGGTAACAAGCGGGGTTATGTCTGTTCGGGGCGGGCAGAATGCGTATGTCGTACAGAATACCCCGATGGGATTTGGACCACGCATTGGCTTTGGCTATGACGTCTTGGGCAATGGCAAGATGTCGGTGCGGGGAGGTTACGGTCTGTTCTACAACAACGTTGCGGATGGCTCTTGGTCGTTCCCCTCACGCGCCAATCCGCCCGTTTGGGCCAATCCTTCCTTCAATTTGAAAAACACGTCGCATCCGTTCACATACTCGCTGGGGAATTCCAGCGGAACCGTCTGGCCTGTTCCGGGTTTGACCTTTGCAACTAACGCTGCGGGAGGGATCGTGGGTCTTCCCGTCCTTACGTCGGGCGTGCAACCACAAATCGATCAGCCGCGCACCCATATCTGGATGCTGGCTGTTCAGAAGGATCTGGGACACAATCTGATCGCCGAAGTCGATTACAACGGCTCGCATAGCTATCATGAACAAGGGTGTTCAGACCCGCTTGAACTCAAACTTCGGCCCGATCATTTTTGGCCGTACCATCGGCGTCGCCGACGGCCACTACGGCACGTTCATGCTCACCAAACGTATGAGTCACTCCTGGCAACTCCGGGGGATCTATACTTTCGGCAAATCAACCGATGACATGAGCAGCAACGACAACGGAACGGCCAACGGTGAGGCGATCTTCAATCCACTCAATATTTCGTCTCAGCATGGCTTGTCGGATTTCGATGTTTCGAGGCGATTTACCATCGACAGCCTGGTGCAGTTGCCATCGCCTTTCAGCGAGGGAATCGGGAAGACCATTTTGGGCGGATGGCGAATGTCAAACATCGTTGTTCTGCAAAGCGGTTTGCCTTTCACGGTATACACGACCGCCGCGTTTAACCCCATCTTCGATTCGAATGGGAACGTCATCGGACTAAAGCCTGGGAGCGGCGATTTCAACGCGGACGGCTATGGTTACGATTCACCGAATCGGCCAGCCCCTGGGGCGGTATCGACGGGGAGCAGGAGTGACTTTATCAAGGGCTTTGCTTCTGCTTCGGCATTTCCAACGCCAGCCTTGGGAAGCGCCGGAAACCTGGGACGGAACACCTATAGCGGTCCCGGATTGGCCAGCGTAAACAGTCAATTCTCAAAGGCCATCAGCTTCGAGCGCTTCACGTTTGAAATTCGCGCAGATGTCTTTAACATTTTCAATCGCGTGAATCTCACTCAACCGGTGAGCGATCTTTCGAGCGGCCAATTCGGGCAGTCGACTTCGCAAAACCTGCCGCGTTCGGCCCAGTTCGGGCTCCACTTCAGCTTCTAGAGAGTTCACCCCTCTGCGTCCCACCCGGCTAGGCAGATTAGCTGGGTGGGACCTACCCCTTGCAGCTGAAAATCTAGGACGGGT
>QHZB01000119.1 GCA_003224525.1 Acidobacteriota bacterium
CCCCACATCCTCGTTGTCGACGATGAGAAATCGATCGGCGAGCTGCTGGAGATTACCTTCCGCAAGGAAGGTCACCGGGTTGAAGTGGTGCACAGCGTGGAGGCCGCGAAGCGCAAACTTGAATCGCAGATCTTCGACATCATCATTTCGGATGTCCGTATGCCTGGGGAGAGTGGAGTAGATCTCCTGAAATTCGCCAAGGAAATCTCGCCGAGTTCATTCTTCCTGCTAATGACGGCGCTGCCTGCCCTGGATACCGCCATCGCGGCACTCAATTCCGGCGCCGACCGTTACGTCATCAAGGGCCACTCGCTAGTCGATCAATTGCGCCTCGCTGTGCATGAAGTCTCCGAGAGCCTGAAATGGAAAAAAGAAGCCGGATATCTTCGTCGGGAGCTCCGGCGGCTTACCGGGCTTGACAACATCATTGGACAGAGCCCGAACATGCGCGCTATCTTCGACATGATTCAAACCGTTGCTCCTCAAACGAGCCGTGTTCTCATTACCGGGGAGAGCGGCACCGGTAAAGAGCTGGTGGCGCGCGCCATTCATGAAAACAGCGTCCGGGCACAGGCCCCTTTTATCACCATCAACTGTGGTGCGTTTCCGGAGTCTCTCCTGGAGTCCGAACTCTTCGGTTATATGAAGGGAGCTTTTACCGGGGCTAACGAAAACCGCCAGGGCCTCTTCCAGGCCGCCCACGGCGGCACGCTCTTCATGGACGAGATCGGAAATATGAGCCTGACCATGCAAGTGAAGCTGTATCGTGTCCTGCAAGAAGGAAAAGTTCGCCCGATCGGCAGTACCGAAGAAGCGGATGTGGATGTCCGCATCATTGCCGCTACGAACAAGGAGTTCGAAAAGGAGATTGCCGAAGGCCGCTTCCGCGAGGACCTCTATTATCGCCTCAGCGTGATTCCCATACAGGTGCCCCCCTTGCGCGACCGCCGGGACGACATTCCACTCCTCGCGCGCCACTTTCTCGAGCGCTTCTCTAAGACGATGGAAAAACCCATCGAGGGGATCTCCCCGGAAGCGATGACCTGCCTGGAATCCTACGATTGGCCTGGAAACGTTCGCGAGCTCGAAAACACCATGGAACGCGCCGTCGCCCTGGAGACTGGCAGGGAGATTTCCTTGAAAGTGTTGCCGGATCGGATCGCCGGCTATTCAGGATCTTCCATTGGGGTTCCAGAGGGCCAGGCAGAGGGTTTTCCAGTCGACGGCGTGGATTTTGAGAAGGAAATTGCCGCAGCCGAACGGCGGTATTTGCAAGCCGCTTTAGAGAAGGCGGGCGGGGTTCGGACCCGGGCCTCGGAGTTCCTGAAGATTAGTTACCGCTCCTTCCGTCATTACGCCAAGAAACATAATCTCTAGATTGAAGCAGGAGAGCACTTTACACACTTCAAGAACTACAATCGTTGGGGCAGCCGCCTCGTGCTAGTGACGATAAATGCTTTAGGGATAGACAAAAAAGGGCAATTCCAAAGTGTTTTGCCCAGTTTTGGGCAGCGGCATTGGAAGTTTAAGTCGGAATAGATTCATTAAAGATTGTATTTTCACCGCGTTACGAAGGAAGTACCAAGGGGCAACCTCAGACTTAGAAATGGTCGCTGGCTTGCGATAGATATGGCGTGCTCTGGCATCATAAAATTTCTCAAGGAGATCTAGCATCATGAAGAAGCAAAAGGGTTTCTCTCTTATCGAGTTGCTGATCGTCGTGGCGATCATTCTGATCATCGCGGCCATCGCCATTCCGAACCTGCTCCGGTCACGTATGGCCGCGAACGAGGCTTCGGCAGTCGGTTCTCTCCGCACTATCAACACCGCGGAAGTGACGTATGCCACCTCGTATCCGACGGAGGGTTTTGCGGCTACGCTGGGCGCCCTTGGCGGCGCGGCACCCTGCGGTCCCGCAACGGTGGCGGCTGCTTGCCTGATTGACGAGGTTCTGTCAGTTACGGCGAAGAAGAGCGGCTATAGCTTCCTGGCCCCAGGTACGGGCGCTATACCAAGGGCTGGTGTCATCCGTTACGACACGACTGGCGCCGGTGCCCTGGCTGCAAGCCCGGCACTCTAAGAACCACAACCAGCGGCCTGCTCTGGGTCGGAGTTAGAATGGAAAGCACGGAGCGCAAGTTCCGTGCTTTTTTCATTGGGTGACACTTGAGAGCATTCCGGACCGACGAAAAGGGTCACTTGAAGGCTTATCCTGAGTCTAACTTGCTCCCTGGACTGGCCCGACCTAACACAGTTAAAGTCCTACCGTTCAATTAGATAGCTTTCATATGGGCGATTATGATGTTCCCTGGGATTGGCCTCAGACTTGCGACGTTAACAGAGTACTCTGGCAACCCAAAAATTCTCAAGGAGATCTAGCATCATGAAGAAGCAAAAGGGTTTCTCTCTTATCGAGTTGCTGATCGTCGTGGCGATCATTCTGATCATCGCGGCCATCGCCATTCCGAACCTGCTCCGGTCACGTATGGCCGCGAACGAGGCTTCGGCAGTCGGTTCTCTCCGCACCATCAACACCGCGGAAGTGACGTATGCCACCTCGTATCCGACGGAGGGTTTTGCGGCTACGCTGGGCGCCCTTGGCGGCGCGGCACCCTGCGGTCCCGCAACGGTGGCGGCTGCTTGCCTGATTGACGAGGTTCTGTCAGTTACGGCGAAGAAGAGCGGCTATAGCTTCCTGGCCCCAGGTACGGGCGCTATACCAAGGGCGCGTTTTTCACCGACCAGTCTGGGGTCATCCGTTACGACACGACTGGCGCCGGTGCCCTGGCTGGGAGCCCGGCACTCTAAGAGTCACAGCCTTCGTCCGATGCTTGGGCGCAGCGAGAATAAAATGGCACGGGGCGCGAGTCCCGTGCCTTTTCATTTGTAATTCCGCCATCCACTTCCCTCGCACCTTGTTGAAGAGAACGGAGAACAGTTGCGCCACTTAGTGTCAAGTATCTGTTTCGAAAGACACTTTTTGTCTTCAATGACAACAGGGAATCGCGAGTGGTCGGTATATTTGTCTATGTTCTTGAATATATAACCGTTAGATAGGGCACGCCAGCTGACCTGTATTTGGCCCCCAAAATGCCGCATATATGCATGTGAAACTGTCCAGAGAGGTCGTGCGGCGAAGGACTATTGCCGATTGCAGCCCTCCGATGAGGAAGAGGCAGGCAGGTTTTTCACTCATTGAACTTCTAATCGTCGTCGCGATTATATTGGTCATCGCGGCGATCGCCATCCCGAGTTTCCTGAGCTCGCGCATGGCTGCAAATGAGTCTTCTGCCGTTGCCAGCGTGCGATCCGTGTCGACTGCAGAAACCGCTTATGCGGCTTCCTATGCGGCCATCGGCTATTCAGTAGCTCTGACGGATCTCGGGGACGGCGGATCGAGTAATTGCATAGCCAGCACGACGCAGGCTTGCCTCATCGATAGCCTTTTGGCCAGCGGTATAAAGAGCGGTTATTCAATCACGTACGCCAACGATGGCAATACGCCTTCGACAGGGTATACGATTCATGCCGATCCGCTCACCCGTGGGCAATCGGGCCGACGGAGCTTTTTCAGCAATCAACCGGGCGAGATCCGCTACAACCTCACGGCTGTGGCATCCATTGCGGACCCGGTCATCTAGGCGTTTTCTAGCTCTTGTCGCGCCGGTTTTCACCGCGATTACCTCTTCTAGAGACAACTTCACGCGATCTTCCGGGGAATGTCCTGATAGACTGCTTATATGTGTGGATACCTTCCTACGCTGGTTTTATTTCTTCTCGCTTTAACCGGCCGCGCCGACACAAAGTCGAGCGTTGCGCGCCTGGAGGCGAGATATCGTACGGCCAAGACGCTCGAAGCATCGTTTCTCGAGCGCTACACGGAAAACGGCCGTTTGGTTCGTGTTGAGGCCGGAACCGTTTATTTTAAGCGCCCAGGGAAAATGCGCTGGGACTATCAGGCGCCAGAAAGGAATCTGTTTCTCGTCGACGGCAAGACGGCTTGGTTCTACGTTCCCGCCGATCACACCGCGACACGGGTCCCGGCGAAAGAAAGCGCCGACTGGCGTACGCCCCTGGCGCTACTTGTCGGCGATATGAAACTCTCACGAGTCTGCGAACGCGTCGTGCCTGCGATCGATGAAAGGCCTGAGGACCGGGAACACGCCATGCTCTACTGCGAGCTGCGCGGCGCGGCATCCAAATCCCCGAAAGGATCCTTGGGAGACTCTCCATCCCAAAAACCTTTGAACAGCGAATCGGTTTTCTTTGAGATCGACACGAATAGTGGCGACCTGGTGCGAGTGCTCGTTCGCGATCCGGGAGGAGTCGGAATTGAGTTTTCTTTCACTAACTGGCGAATGGATCCGCAGGTACCGGATTCGCTGTTTCGATTTGACGTCCCAAAAGGTGTGGCCATCGTGAACGGAGAATTACCCAGCGGTTAAGGTGGCGTGAATCGCTAGGCAGCCAGGCATTCCGGCCCCTTTCCTGTGGGGAACAGCCAACCTCCAGAGCCCTCCCCGCATATCAGTTAGATGAGGTAAACTAAGAGGCTATGAGTCAGTTTCTCTGCCGCGTGGCGGATGCCGATGGGCGCGTCTTTTCGCACGTCGAGCCTGCGAGTTCACTGGAAGAAGCGCGCCAGAAGCTCGTTGACCGGGGATTGTACGTCTATTCGGTGGAATCCCGTGGCGGCCGCCTCGCTGGGTTGATTCGCCAAAAAAGCGGACGCCAGATTGGCGGCTCGGAATTCCTCATTCTTAACCAGCAATTCAACACCCTCATCAAGGCTGGTTTGCCGATCTTGAAATCCCTGGATCTCCTCGCCACCCGTGCCTCCGCGCCAAAACTTCGCCCGGTGATCTCCCAGATACGGGACCGCGTCCGGGAAGGAAAGTCGCTTTCGGAGGCGGTCACGGAAGCCGGCGTGTTTTCCAAGGTCTATTCGACAGCCATCCTAGCGGGAGAGAAGAGCGGGAATTTGCCGGGTGTCCTGGACTACTACATTGCCTATCAGCGTGTGAGCACAGGCGTCCGCAAAAAGATTCTGGCGACGCTGGTCTACCCGGTTTTATTGATCAGCGTAGCGATCATTATCGTGACCTACCTAGTCACCGCGGTGATTCCAAAGTTTGCTCTACTCTACCGCGACTTAAACGTGGAGCTCCCCACGCCCACCCGATTGTTGATTGCCTTGACGGTCGACTATCGCTTTGTTTTTCTAGGAGTTGTCGCGCTGATGGCGGTGGCGGCAGTCGGGGTTTTTCTTTGGTCTCGTTCCGAGGAGGGTGGAACGGCTTTCGATCGTTTCAAGTTCCGTTTGCCGATGATTGGCGACACACTTCTCAAATTTCAAGTCGCGCAGTTCTCCCGTACGCTTTCGACGCTACTGACGGGCGGCACGCCGCTGGTGGCTGGACTCCAGACCGCTAGCGATGCCCTCACCAGCAAACTGCTGCGCTCCACGGTTAGCCAAGCCACCCAGATGGTACGCGAAGGGGAATCTCTGCACACCGCCCTGGCTTCCAAAGGGGTCATCCCGGAACTGGCGCTGGATATGATTGAGGTGGGCGAATCGAGCGGAGCGCTTTCTCCCATGCTGAACAGCGTGGCAGAATTTTATGAGGAAGAGGTCAGCTTGCGCCTGTCCGCGCTCGTTTCCCTCATCGAGCCAATTCTATTAATCTTTATGGGCTTGATCGTTGCGTTTATTCTGATTTCGCTGTATCTGCCCATCTTTTCTTTTTCCATGACGGGGGCGGTAAAGTAAGGGATTATGGCCACCATAGAACAACTTCCTCCTGCGCCCGGGCTGCTGGGTGACGGTGACGAACAGAACGAACGCGAGTTTGCGCGCAAACTCGCGGAAAGATACCGTTACGCTTTCATCGATCTCCGAGAACAGCGGATCGATGCGGAATTGTTTCGTACCATCCCCGCAGATTTGATGTTCCGCTACAACTTCGTGCCGCTCGAACTGCAGAACAATGTCTTGGCCATCGCGGCGGCGGACCCCGGCCAGGTGCAGATGAGCGATGAATTGCCCCTCCTGCTCGGCAAGAAACTCTTAATCCGCGTCGCCACCGCCCGCCAAATCGGGGATCTTCTGAAACGCACCGAGCAATCCCAGCGCGTGCTCGAGCAGGCCACCGAAGCTTTCACCCTTCAGACTTCCAAGGATGATGAGGAAAGCGACGAGACGATTTCCGGCGACCGTTTGACGCGCGATAGCACCGCCAGCCCGGTGGTGCGCCTCGTTGAGACCATTATCTTCACCGCACTCGAGCGGCGCGCCAGCGACATCCACATTGAGGCTCGCGACTCGGAAGTTGCCGTCAAATACCGCATCGACGGCGTGCTGCAGCATGCGATGCAGCCGATCGCCAAGGAATGGCATTCCACGGTGCTCTCACGCATCAAAGTGCTGAGCGATCTGGACATTGCCGAGCGCCGCGTCCCCCAGGACGGCCGCTTCCGCGTGAAATACAAGGGGCGGTACATTGATTTGCGCGTTTCCATCATGCCCGCCAGTCACGGTGAAGATGCGGTACTCCGCGTCTTGGACAAAGAAACACTCTCGGAGAAATTTCAGAGCCTTACTCTGGACGTCGTGGGTTTCTCGGGGGAAGAAACCCGCCGCTTCCGGCGCTACATTCGCGAACCCTATGGCATGGTTCTGGTGACAGGTCCCACGGGTTCCGGCAAGACCACCACGCTCTACGCGGCCATCAACGAGATCAAGACCGACGAAGACAAAATCGTCACCATCGAAGATCCGGTCGAGTATCAACTCCGCGGCATCACGCAGATTCCGGTGAACGAGAAAAAGGGTCTCACTTTCGCGCGCGGGTTGCGCTCCATTCTGCGCCACGACCCCGACAAGATCATGGTGGGCGAAATCCGCGACCAGGAAACCGCCCAAATCGCCATTCAGTCGGCGCTCACCGGCCACCTCGTTTTTACCACCGTCCACGCCAACAACGTGACCGACGTCATCGGCCGCTTCATCAACATGGGTGTCGAGCCGTACAACTTTGTCTCTGCTTTGAATTGCATCATGGCGCAGCGGCTCGTCCGTGTGATCTGTGTGAAATGCACGAAGCCCAAAAAATATTCTCCCGAGGAATTGAAGGAGGCCGGCCTCGATCCTGTTGTGTGGGGAAACGTCACGTTTGCCGAGGGCGCCGGCTGCCTGGAATGTTCGGGTACTGGTTATCATGGCCGGACGGCGATTTGCGAATTGCTCGACCTGACCGATCGCATCCGGGAAATGATCGTGGATCGCCGTCCGACTTCGGAGATCAAGCGCATCGCTTGCGAAGAGGGCATGATCACGCTGCGCGAAAGCGGGCTGGCCAAGATTCGTGCGGGCATCACGACCGTGAAAGAGATTAACAAGGTGACTTTCGTTGAGTAGCACCGCTGCATTCCGGCAGGGAATTTACCAGTTCGACTGGGCGCGCCGGGTTGTGCGTTGGCTCGACGCCATGCCGAACACCGCTTTGGCCGTTGAAGTTGCGCCGGACCGCGTAGCTGCGGCCCGCTGGAGCCGCACCGGTTCTCTCGATGGCTATGCCGTCGAATCTCTGCCGGTTGGAGCGCTAGCTCCGTCGGCCGTCGAATCCAACATCGTGAACGGCGCCGCCGTTAAAGCTGCCTTAACCAATGTCTGCAATCATCTGGACTCCCGAGATGAAGATGTTGCCATGATCCTTCCCGACACGGTGATTCGCGTCTTCGTTCAGCACTTTGAGGATTTCCCGCGCTCGGCAGCCGAGGCCGTTCCGATGTTGCGGTGGAAGCTGAAGAAGAGCGTGCCCTTCGAAGTCGACGAGACGCTCATTTCTTACATGCGGCAGGCGCCGCGCGAAACCGGCATTGACGTTGTCACGGCGCTCGCACGGCTGCGCATCATCAGGGAGTACGAATCCCTCCTCGAGGGAATCGGTCTGCATCCCGGCGTAGTGTTGAGTTCTTCGCTTGCCGCCATCTCGCTCGTCGAAGATGAGAAGCCCACACTCCTCGCGCGCGTCTCGGGCTCCACCCTGACCACCGCGATCGTGCGCCGCGGAGTCTTGTGCGGCTATCGTTGCACTGAACTTCCGGCGCACGGCGTGAACCTCAAGCCGCAAATGCTTCTCGAAGAGATTTTTCCGGTGGCGGCGTATTATCAGGACACCTGGCAGGAAGCCATTCAATCCGTCCGCGTTGCCGGGCTGGGCACGCGCCTCGCTGAGTTTGTCCGGCCACTCGAGGAAGAATTCCATTGCGACGTGCGGTCGTTGTTACACTCCGCGGTCTCTGATGGACGCATCAAAGAAGATGCCCGTCCGCTGGCGGAGCGCGACTTGGAAGGTTTGATCGGTTGGATGCTGCAGCGGGGCTAGAATCGGTTTTACGGGATGGAGGCAAGAGAGGGCATGAAAGTTCGGCTCAATTTAGCGACCAAGGCGCTGGAGACCCACCGGCGGTTCCTGGCCGGCGCTGGTCTCACGGCTGTCGTCGCGGGACTCCTGTTTCTCGGGTTAGGTTGGCACGTGCATTCCGCGCGCAAAGTCGACGCTGAGCTGCGCGCTCGTACGGGAAAAATGCGCCAGGAGATGGCCAAGCTCGAAGCGCAGCGCAACGATCTGGAGCGTTATTTTGGTCAAAAGGACATCGCCAATTTGCACGATCGCGCCGCCTTCATCAATACCATCCTCGATGCGCGCAGCTTCAATTGGACGCTGATGTTCATGGACCTGGAGCACATCCTTCCGGACGGCGTGCGCGTCATCAGTATCGAGCCCAAGCAGGTTGCAGGACACGTCGAAGTGAAATTGAGCGTGGGCGTCACGAGCGATGAAGCAGAGCTCAAGTTTGAGCGCGCCCTCGAAGAATCGAAAGTATTTACCGATTTTCAAGTGCAGGGTGTTCATACCGCCAATCCGAGCGGGAACCAAAGCGGCGATCAAAAGGTCGTCCAATTGACCACGGTCTATTCGAGAATTTGATGCGGCGCGATTTCACATTGCGGAAACGAACGATTCTCGGCGGCGTGATTCTTCTGGTCCTCGCCGATGTCGCCCTTGCTGCCTACAGTTGGCAGCTTTCCTCCGCCCCGCGCGCGCCACGAGAGCAGCTTGGAATCGAAACAACGCAACATAATCTCTTGAAAGCAGATATCAAGCGCGCCCAGGACATCCGTGAAAACATTCCCGCAATCCAGAAAGACTGCGATCAGTTTGAACAGTCGCTCTTTTCGGCAAGCTCACACAATTCCTCCATCCGGTCTGAACTCGGCGCCACTGCCAAGCAGAATGGAATTCAGCTCGAGGATCTCAATTTTAAAGAGACCAAGATTGCGAACCGCGGAATGACGGAAGTGGCCATCGACGCCACCGTCAGTGGGAATTATAAGAGCGTGGTCGGGTTTCTGAATGGATTGCAGCGCTCCATCAATCTATACCAAGTGGATTCTTTGACCCTGGCTTCGGAGAACGCCAATCAAGCCTCCGCCAATGTCATTAAGGTCGCGCTGCACCTGAAAACCTACTTCCGGACGGGCCCATGAAGCAGAAGAAACAACTCGCGGTGCTCGCCGTCCTTCTGCTGACCGCCGGCGTTATCTGGTTTTTGTATTTCGACCGTGACAGGCCGGTTGTGACTGCCGACGCCGTTCAAAATCCGCCGCTGCTTTCCGTCGAAAACCCCCGGCTCCACACCGACAAGCTGGAAAGGGCCCGCGCGACCGAATACAAGAGCACCGGCAGGAATATCTTCAGCCTGACGCCGCCGCCCCCGCCGCCGCCCCCGCCGCCGCCCCCGATTGATCCCACGGATACTTCTGCTCCTCCACCCCCGCCGCCGCCGCCGACGCTGCCGTTGAAATTCTTCGGCTACGGCACCGTCCCCAACGGTAGCGCCCGCCTCGCCTTCTTTACCGACGGCGAAGAAGCGTATGTCGTCGCCGAGGGCGAACTTCTGCTTAATCGCTTTCGCATTCTGAAGGTGGGCAACGCGAGCCTCGAATTTGAGGAAGTCTCCTCGGGGCGCCGCGGCACTGCCATCCTCGAGGAGCAAGGGGCGCCGTCATCCCAATGAACGCCGGACGTCTACAAACGGTAGGGAAGCGCAGCGAGCGTGGATATGCTTTGCTCGTAGTCATCTTCCTCGTCACCCTTTTGCTCCTCTCCACGATGGTCGTCGCGACGAACATTCTGACCGAGGGCCGGCGCGAAAAAGAAAAAGAAATGATCTGGCGCGGGAATCAATATGTCCGCGGAGTGAAGCTCCATTTCCGCAAGACAGGGCGGTTTCCTGCCTCCCTCGACGACCTCACCAAGCCGAAGTTGGGTTCGCTCCGCTTCATGCGCCAGGCTTACAAAGACCCCATGAACAAGGAAGATGGTTCCTGGAGGTTTATCTATGTCGGCCCCGCGGGACAACTGATTGGCAGCCTGAAGCCACCGCAAAACCTCCAGTTTCCTCGCGTGGGAGGCATAGGCACTCCCGCGAATGCATTGAACGGGCCCGGCACACCGGCACAGCCCGGCGCAATTGGTCAGCAAGCCCCAGGCGCGACACAGCCCGATGGAACGGCTGCGGGCACAACTCCACCGGCTAGTACGGGAACGCCCGTAGGCACCGACCAGAGCGACTCGGGATCTAGTCCGCAGCCGATTCCTACGAGTGATACGTCGGCCATCATCGGCGGCAACATCATCGGGGTCGGCAGCAAAATCGACAAATCTTCCGTCATCGTCTACGATAAAGCCAAGAATTACCGCCTCTTCGAATTCATCTGGAACCCGTCGAAGGACACTTTCGGAGCGGGGCAGCCAGGGATGCAGACGGGAACGGGATTAGGCCAGCAGGGCCAGCAGGGCGGGCAGGGCGGGCAGGGCGGAAGTCCCGGCGCGCCACAGATTCCCACCACGCCGCAGCCGAATCCTCAACAGCCGCCGCAGAATCCGCCGCCTCAGCAGTAGTTTTTATGGAGACTGACCGGTCCGCTGCCGGGAAGTCGCTGCCATTGCTCCGGGCGAAGCCGGTTTTTTCGCGAAAGTTTTGGATTTGCTCTTCTCATAGCTGCGCTTGACGCGGCGCACGTAGGAAAGCGTTTCCTCAAAAGGGGGAACACGGCCGTATTGCTCCACGGCCTCGGGGCCCGCATTATAGGCGGCCAGCGCCAGCGCGAGGTCGCTGTTGTACCTCTGCAGCAGCTCGCGCAGGTAGCGCGTTCCCGCGTTGATGTTCTCCTGCGGGTCGTAAATGTTTTGCACTCCCATCCGCTCCGCCGTCTCCGGCAACAGTTGCATCAGCCCGCGGGCATTCTTGGGCGACAATGCTTTTGGATCGAAGTTGGACTCCACGGCAATTACGCTGGTGATGAGGTCGGCATCCACGCGGTAGCGCGCTGCCGCTGCTTCAACCAATTCACGATAGGGCGCTTTTACGAGCGGCTTCGCAGGCAGAGGCGTAAAAACCTCTTCCGGCTCGATGGTCACAACGTCTTCGGCGGCAATCTCCACCGTGCCTCCGCCCATCTGCAAGCGGTACTTGTCTCCCAGAAGCTGGTAGCCCGTGACCTTCAGGCGCTGGCCGCTGCGAAGCACGACATATTCCGCCCGCAGAGCCGGCGCTGCCAGCAAGCCGAGCGAGAGCAGGAGTGCGGCATGCTTCAGTCGCAAGGCGCAGCCTCCCGCAATGCGAATTGTTCGATTGCCAGAGCCACGCCGTTTTCGTCGTTCGTGCCGGTTTCATGCCAGCCGTAGGTTTTCAACGACGGCACGCTGTTTCCCATCACCACGGGAATGCCGGCAAACGAGAGCATTTCGAGGTCGTTGTGGTTGTCTCCGATGGCCATCACTTCTTCGCGCATGAATCCGCGCAGTGCCGCCCATTCCGCCAGCGACGATCCTTTCGAGCACACCGGATGGATCACATCGATCATCGCGAAGTCCTTGCTTTCGTAGCATGTCACCGCCAGCGCAAATTCTTCCACGAAGGGCGCGCCGCGCAGGGCAGCCTCCGCCTTCCGCATCGGGGCGACTTTGCCGGAGAGCATCACCTGAATGGGATCTTCCGTCAGGCAGTTTTCGAGCGGGTTCGCCAGACCGATGAACTCCAGGTTCCGCGAGTAGTAGGCGTAACGCATCGAATCGTCCGGGTCCAGCACTTCCAGCATGAGCTGATTCTCAAGCGGCCGGTCGAAGATCACCGTCGCGCCTTCGCGCCACGGCCGGGTCAGCTCTAAAACCTGTTCCGCCGTACTCCGCGGCAAGAGATGCCGCAGATGCGTCCGGCCTTCTTTCGAGCGGATCAGCGCGCCATTGTTCACGATCATCGTCAGCGGGGAATCCAGTTTGCGCGCCACGGGCATAGCGAAATCATAGCGCCGTCCGGTGACCAACGCCACCTCGATTCCCCGCCGCGTCGCTTCCGCAATTGCCGCGCGGTTGGCCTCTGGAAGCTGCCAGCGGCTATCCAGCAGGGTGCCGTCGATATCCAGCGCTATCAGTCGCACAGCCATGCCTCAATTGTACCGTGAAACAGGATGCGGGTCGCGCCGCCGCAATAATTGGCGCGGATGGTCATGGCCGCGTTTTAGCACGAGAAATACGGCGGAGCCGATACGGCAGCCAAAAATGGCTGTGCTAGACTTTCACGGTGATGGCCAAATCTTTGAATGTGCTTGAGCTGGAATGTTCGGCCTGCGGCAAGAAATACGATGCGTCGATAGAACAGCACCTCTGCACCTGCGGGAAGCCGCTCTTGGCTCGCTACGACCTGCGGCGGGCTGCCACCACGCTTACGCTTGAGAACCTGAAAACCCGGCCGCGCACGCTGTGGCGCTACGCGGAAGTCTTGCCGAACGATCCGGCGGTTTCGCTCGGCGAAGGTATGACGGCCTTGGTACATGCGGAGCGGTTGGGCGCATCAATCGTTTGTGGACAGGGGGGCGTGCAGCGACTGTACATCTAAAGACGAGGGCTTGAATCCTACCGGCTCCTTTAAGGCCCGCGGGATGACCTGCTGTTTCTCGCGCCAAACAGCTCGGCGCGAATGCTTTGGCGGCTCCCACAGCCGGCAACGCCGGCGGGGCGCTCGCAGCTTATGCCGCGGCCGCGGGGCTCCCTGCGGTCATCGTGATGCCCGCGGACACCCCTGTGGCCAACGTGATGGAGTGCCAGGCGTTTGGCGCCAAAGTCATCAAGCTGAACGGGTTGATTTCCGATTGCGGCAAGTACGTTGCCGAGCGCAAGGACCGCGAAGGCTGGTACGACGTCTCTACCCTCAAGGGGCCGTACCGCATCGAAGGTAAGAAAACCATGGGGTACGAATTGTGGGAGCAGTTCGGAGGAAAACTGCCCGACGTAATTCTCTATCCCACCGGAGGCGGCGTCGGGTTGATCGGCATGTGCAAAGCGTTTGACGAAATGCAGGAGATGGGCTGGATCGGCCGAGAGCGGCCGCGTATGGTGGCCGTGCAGGCCGAAGGATGCGTGCCATCGTCCGGGCGTGGGAAGCTCACCAGAGTTCGGCGCAGTTTTTCCAAAATGCCGCCACAGTCGCATCCGGTTTGCGCGTTCCGGGGCCGCTGGGCGACCTGATGATTTTGAGCATGCTGCGCCAGACGAAAGGAACCGCCTTGACCGTCACTGACGATGAGATGCTCCACGCCGGCAGGGAACTCGCCTCTCGCGAAGGCATTTTCGCCGCTCCCGAAGGCGCCGCAACCGTGATCGCAACCAGAAAGCTCGCCGCCTCCGGTGGGATCCAGCCGGAAGAAACCGTGGTGCTCTTTAATACCGGCACCGGCTACAAGTACGCTGAAGCCTGGCAGCGCGCGCTCCAGTCCGTCCGTGGAGGAGCAGTGTGACCACGCGCAGACTCTATTACGACGACGCATTCACAACGGAATTCACCGCACGGGTCATAAGTTGTGAGTCGGCTTTGATTCCTTCCTTCCCTGAAGCCAAAGCCCCCGCCTGGGAAGTGGTTCTGGATCAGACTGCCTTCTATCCCACGTCCGGAGGCCAGCCACACGACCTGGGCAAGGTGGGTGAAGCCAACGTCATCGATGTCCGCGATGCTAAAGACGAAATCATCCACATCGTGGATCAAGCCGTCGAACTCGGCGAAGCCAAGTGCTGCATCAACTGGCCCCGCCGTTTCGACCACATGCAGCAGCACACCGGCCAGCATCTGCTGTCTGCCATGTTTCAGGAACGCTTCGGCCTGCCCACGGTCTCCTTCCATCTCGGGACGGAAATCTGCACGGTTGACTTGCGCGGCCCCGAACCGGCCGAGGAAATTCTTGAAGGCGCGGAGCGGGCCGCAAATCAGGTTATCTTCGAGGATCGGCGGGTGAACGTCCGCTACGGCACCGCGGAGCAATTGGCACAAGTCGGCGTGCGAAAAGAAGTCGACCGCGACGGCATCCTCCGTGCCATCGAAATAGAGTCTGCCGATTTGCAACCCTGCGGCGGCACCCACGTCAAGAGCACCGGCCAGATCGGTATGCTCCTCGTCCGCCGCTGTGCGAAAGTCCGCCAGGATTGGCGCGTCGAATTTGTTTGTGGCCGCCGGGCGGAACGCTTCGCGCGGCGCGACTTTCAACTCCTGCGCCGCCTTGCCGAAGGATTGAGGTGTGCTCCTGAAGAAGTAGTGGCCGCCTCGGAACGCGCGCTTACGGAGCGCGACGCGCATTTCAAGAATGTCAGAACGCTGCTCCAGCGATTAGCGGAAGCAGAGGCGGTGGCCGCCCTGCAATCTACGAACGTCAGCGCAAACGGTATCCGCGTGGTCGCCCGCGTCTTTGGCGAAGACACTCAGGAGGAATATCTGGCACAGTTGTCCACGCAGCTTGCCAAGTTCGAAAAGACGGTCGCGCTTCTGGCCAGATCGGCGTCCGGCCAGGTGATTTTTGCGCAGCACCCGGGCGCCGGAAAAGATTTAAACGCCTTACTGAAGCAAACCTTGCAACGTTTCCCGGGCAAAGGCGGGGGAACGCCCGATTTCGTTCGCGCGCGTCTGAATGAGAACGAACGCGCCGAGGAAGCCATATCGTTCGCCAAAGGATTGATTTCCGCCGCCTAGATTCTAGGTCAGTGCTGTCCCATTAAAAGTCGAATAGATTCAACTGGGTGCAGGGCGCGGTATCTGTGATCTCGTCGCTGAAGTTGGAAAACCCCTCTAGAATTGAGGGTTTTTTCGAAAACTGTGACGCTGAGAATCTGCGGAATTTGGTGCAGGCTCAGGTCCAGCCCCAGTTGCTTTTTGAGAATCGCCACGAGCACGTAAACCGATAAGCCCATGCCAAGCTTGGG
>QHZB01000120.1 GCA_003224525.1 Acidobacteriota bacterium
CATGACTGCTCAATCGGCACGTACGACACCTGGCTGAAGACCGTAATCGGCCCACTCCTGGCGAGCAGTTATTTTCAACCGGGGGGCGACGGCTTGCTGATCCTCACCTTTGATGAGGACGACAAGGGGGGCACTCCCAGCTGTACTACCACGACGGTTGGGCAAGGCTGCGGCGGTCAAGTCGAAACCGTGGTGGTCAGCGCACGGAGCAAGCCGGCGTACCAGTCCATGGCCGGTGATCCCGCCAACTTCAACAACACGTACGATGAAGCAAACATCGTGCGCACGATCGCTGATGCGCTTGGACTGAAGACGTCCGGCCTGGGTGCAGCAGCCCCGCGGGTGCCCATGGCGGACTTCTTCCAGTAGCGCGATGCTCCGCCGCGAGCTGCTAGCGGCGAGAGAAGAAGCGGGCCTCGCACATTAAACCGAACTTGCCTGAGAACTTCGGATTAAGCGGCAGTCACCGCAAGGCGTCGACGACAGTCGCATCGTCGGCGCCTTGAACTGTACCGGCGATGCTCGCGGCGTCTTTCTGCTACACCGCATAGCGAGCCTCGTTTTGCAACTTGTCTGTTCTTAGTCACTCTCTTGCCCTTTTTCTTGTTACTTCTCCGCGTCAGGCGGCGGTTGCTCTGGCCGTCGTCGCCGCCGAGGCGGAAGACACAAGCAAGGCATTTCTTTGAAGGCGTCCCTCACAAGGACGTCCCTACCGGTTCGTCCACACCGTTCAGCGCAAGACCGATGCCCATGACCATCCAGACTTCTACGTCGCGCCAGAGGCAGCAGCGCTCGCTCCTTTTCCGCAATGCGTTTTAAGCATTTCTTTCTTGCCGGTTCAAGAAAACACCTGATTGTTATTAACGCGCCTTTCGCAGAACCTTAAGACGACTCTCATCAAAGACACGAGCGCACTTTAAGGAGGGCGAATGGGTCTTGGTAGAGTTCCAGCCGGGGAAGCATTTTATGCTCAAGTTCTTCCTACCTGCGACTGTGGGCCAACCCGGACCGCGCTGGGAAGTACCCCGGTTGCAAGACGAACATAATGCTGGTCGAGAAAACTCGCTAGCTTAACCAGTCCACCGATTTTCCAGGGCGTAGGCGGACGACTAGCGACTTTGCTGGTTTTTTTGCGGCAGCATCCGCCATTATGGCGTGTCGCCAAGAAACGTTGCTGCCAACCTAACAGACGTTTCCCGGTTCATGTTTTTCGGCGCCTGAAGAATTCTCGCGATGACGCCGGTCTTATTTTCTGCTCCAACTTTGTTCATTACAGATCTTAGGAAAGCCTTGGCCGTGTTTGCGCTGATGCCCATCCGGTCGGCGATCTGCTTGGTACTGAGATCCTGGAGCAGAAGATCAACTATCTCCCTTTCTCGCCGGGTTAGGTGGAATTTCCGGGCAACACTCCCGAGATTGAGCACACCATCGCAGTTTCTTTCTAGCAGGACAGCAATGGCGAGGAACGGTAAGAAAGTAATGCAGTTCCTGGAAAGCGGAAGGTATGTTGCGGTGGTAGCGGATGGGAAAGTACATCTCTACGGACCCAAGAATTAATCTAGCAACGAATCATGTGACAGCAATCACTGGACAGGAATCAGGAGCCTTCCTTGGGAGTGCTACAATCCCGCCGTGACACCCAAACGCCCAAAAGTGGAGCCGATTCGGGAGGGAAATTGTGTATTGAGAGATTTTCTTCGTCGCGAGAATAAAGTGACACCAGTTCCGGGCCTGACCGCGAGTGCTCGATAACCATCGAGTTTGATTTCCCAAATCCATTGGTCGCCCCCAGGCAGCTTCGATACCGACAGACACTCCATCGGCTCAATGAACGATGCTTCTGTTCTGGGTAACGAGTCCAAGCGTGCTCGCATTTTTCTTTGCACGACGTTCCTAATTGTGTCTGCTTGCGACCGATTGCAGTATGCCTTCGAATTCGTAGAGGCTACTAATTCTGTTCACATGTCTGCAGTGCACGTTTCCACGGTCGATCAAGATTGCTCTCAATCCCGCCGCAACTGCTCCACTGAAGTCATCAACTGGCGAATCTCCAACATGCACTACCTGGTCGGAAGCCGATAAACCACTTCGTTGAAAAGCCTTGAGTCGGGCTTCTCAATTCCGATATCCGACGATGAAATAACGATATCGAGAAGATTCGAGAGATTCATTTCGTGACAGAAGGAATCCAAGCCACGATGCCAGTTCGAGACCACGGCTAACCTGAGGCCTCGCTGTTTTAGCGCATGCAGAACTGGCTGTACATCGGCGTATACCTCGAAACAGGCTGAACCGAAGATGTCGCGAATGGCAGTTGCATGAACTTCCGCTTGACTGGCCGTGGCGCCACTTACCTGTGACTGTTCGAAAAGCAGCCTTGTAAACTGAATCCAGAAGGTCCGTTTTTCGGCGCCGGAGGATTCTACCTTGTACGAACCACCATAATAGTCGAAGACCTTGTTTAGAACGCTGCGGTCCCATGGAGCCGACTGCAGACCATGTGAAGCGAGATATTCCGAAAACAGCCTTCCACGTCCCCTCTTGTGCCGATGATTTGCCAACGTTCCGTACCAATCGAAAGTCAGCGCTTCGATCTTGGCTGCCATTACTCTCCTAGCTTCCCCCAAAGATCACCATTTCACGGGTTGCGATGAATTTCCAGCTCCCATTTTTCTTTTGGACGAGTTCAAATCCCCTGCCTTTTATCGCGGGTAACTCCTTTCCGTTGTCGTCCCGAACTCCCGTGACAGTCCAGGAGCCGTCCACAGTCGCAAGTTTGGGCGTGATGAAGCGAATCTGTTCGATTGTTGCGGTTTGTTGCCCGGCGCCGCTTTTTCCCATCTGAAAATGACACTGGAGCACTTGCAAATCCTCGAGCAGCAGATCGCTCAACTGGATCAAGAGCTAGCCACTTTGCTCCATCCGCACCAGGATGCGGTCGAGCGGCTAGCGGAGGTTCCGGGTTTCGCAGTGGACTCCGCGCAGCAGATCATTGCCGAAGTCGGCCCTGCCGCAGCGACGTTTCCCTCCGAGAAATGCCTCTCTTCGTGGGTCGGTGCCTGCCCCGGCGAAGAAGAGAGCGCCGGCGTGAACTACAGTCACCGCTCTCCGAAGGGCAACCGTCACATGCGGCGCTTGCTCAATCAGACTGCTAACGCCGCCGTAAAAGCCAAAGGAAGCATCTTCGAGATCATCTATCGCCGTTGTGTCCCGCGCCTCGGGCATAATCAAGCCATCGGGGTCATCGCGCATCGACAGTGTCGTCTGATCTGGCTGATTCTGCATCAGGGAACCCGTTACGAAGAACGGGGCCCAGCAGTCACCAAACGATCCAGATACCAGCGCACGTGGAGAATGATTCGGCAACTCCGAAATCTAGGCTATCGGATCGAATTACCGAATCCTCAAGCCAGCCAAGCACAGGCGTAGTTATTTTCGACTCTGACGAAAGAGGTTCTGAATGTGACTTCTGCCTTTGGTCAGCTTGCCGTCAACGCCAACGTAATCAGCATCCTCGTCCCAAAAATCACTGAAGGCGCTGACGTCTCCCTGGTTAAGCCGAGTAATTGCCTGATTCACTGTGCCCCGAATCGTCCGTTCGTCCTCCTGCTCTGAAAATAGGCGCACGTTCTTTGTATTCATTGCGAAGCCTCTGCGGGACGGCCCAATTTTCATGCTACGTGGTGCGCCGAAGGAGCATGAGGTCTGCTTAGAAGACTGCGCGTGAATGACTCCGAGGCAAACCGTAAGCCCAATTAGTGCAATATAGCTCCAAGTGTTCATACTCCCCCCTGTGGCTCTAGCGTGATCGCATTTCTCTTTGCATCGCGTTTTCTAGAACAACAAACGCCTAACAAATAAGCAAACTCTCGCACTCGCTTGGGACTCCGGAATAAGATGGTTTGCAAGATGCCCGGTCGCAAGATCATTCATATCGATATGGACGCATTCTACGCGTCCGTAGAGCAGCGGGACGATTCGCATCTGCGCGGCAAGCCCGTAGTGGTCGCGTGGCGAAGGAATCGCTCCGTTGTGTGCGCTGCCTCGTATGAAGCGCGAAAGTTCGGCGTGCGTTTTGCCATGCCCGCGGTTCGAGCAGAACGTCTGTGCCCTAACGCCGTGTTTCTGCCACCGGACTTCCCGCGCTATCGAGCGGTCTCTCGTCAGGCCCGCGAAATCTTCCAACGCCACACGGACTTGATCGAACCTTTGTCTCTCGACGAAGCCTATCTTGACGTTTCGGAGAACAAGACTGGCTTGCCTACCGCGACACAAGTGGCGCGCACGATTCGCGAACAAATCCGCTCAGAACTGAGCTTGACGGCATCGGCAGGCGTGGCGCCGAACAAATTCCTCGCGAAGATTGCCTCGGACTGGCGAAAACCGGACGGACTCTTTGTCATTCAACCAGAAGAAGTAGATTCATTTCTGTTGCCGCTGCCAGTCGGTCGTCTACCTGGAGTCGGCAAGGTCACCGAGGAAAAGCTCAAGGGCTTCGACGTACAAACTATCGCGGATCTGCGACGGATCGACTTGCCTACGCTCGAAGGCCGCTTCGGTCGTTATGGCGTGCGTCTCTACGAATTGGCTCGGGGCATCGACGGGAGCGAAGTGATACCCGACAGGCCAACGCAATCCATATCGGCCGAGGGCACCTTTCAACAGGATGTCTTGCTGACCGAGATGGAGCCGATGATCCGAAGACTTGCGGAGCACACATGGGCCGCCTCGCGCAAGGAATCACGAATCGCGCTAACCGTTGTACTGAAACTGAAGACCAGCGAATTCAAGATTCTCACTCGCAGCCACACGCCAGGTTCTCCGCCTTGTTCCTGCGAGGAACTAACGAATATCGCCCTGTCGCTGCGGGAGCGTGTCGGCCTCGTCCCGCAGCAGCGGTTTCGCTTGGTTGGCGTGGGCCTGAGCAACTTCCGCGAACCGGAAGCTGTTTCATCGCAACCGGCTCTTTTCGAATAGTTGGGTCGAGCTTCCTGAACGCAAAGCGCTCCGGCAAGTCAGTTTCCGAGTTGCGTACTGTTCGGCAAGCATCCGGCTGAAAGAACGTGGAGGCGATGCAAGAATCTGGCAATCCTCGGCTTGACGAGCAGGCTACTACGCAGTACGTTATTACGCAAGACGTAGTAACGATGCAAGATCCAACCATTCTCATTCTCGCAAGCCTAGCCGATGGGGATAAGCACGGCTACGCAATCATGGAAGATATCCGGATCTTCGCGGGCATTCGGCTCGGCCCGGGCACGTTATATGGAGCGATCTGCCGTCTTGAGCAGCGCGGCTGGATTCGAGCTGTCAAATCCGAGGCTCGCAGGCAGCCGTATCGGATCACTGCGGAGGGTAGTCAGCATTTGAAGGAACAGCTGGCGCTGTTGGGACAAGTTGTTCGGACCGGAAACCGACGAATGAGAGAAGCATGAGAACCTTGATCCGTTGGGCGGCCCGGTTGTACCCGCCAGCATGGCGCAACCGTTATGCCGCTGAATTTGATGCGCTTCTCGACGACATCTCTCCCTCTTTTGGAGACGTGTACGACGTGCTTGGGGACGTGCTCCGAGTGCGCGCGACTACCTCTGTTGATCCATGCCTGATGTTGGCACCCGTGTCCCCGATGAATTTGCGCCTGACCGTCGTCGCCTCTCTGACCGCACACGCAGTGATGATAACCATCGTCCTGTTCGCAGTCTGCGGTCACGTAACCACGATGGCGTTGCATGTAGTTGCGCCGTTGCCTCCGCCTGCCCCGGAACCACCACCCCAAGTCACAGACGCTCGCGTTTTTCCAAACGCATTGACGTTGTACTCTTCGCTGCCGCTTAAAATTCCCGCCCAAGGTGGCGCGCTTCCCTTTTACGTTGCTGACGGCGTGGGAATCAACTTTCTGTCGCTCCCGGACATCGGGGCCACTTATCGGCAGGGGAATGCCGAATGGCGAGTCTGGCCAGGCCAGGCGTTAGAGAGTTTCATCGTACGCCGTGTGCTTCCGGAGTATCCTCGAGGAACAAATGCACACGGAGCGGTGTCCGTATTCGTTGAATATCTGATTACGAGGGGCGGATCGGTGAAGGTTTTGCGAACCTCTGGCCCCCCACCGTTCGCGGGCGCCGCTCAATTGGCGATCGGACGCTGGGTATATCAGCCTCTGGAGCATGAGAATCGTCCCTGCGAAGTTGTTAGCCGAGTAGAGGTGAGATTTGATAGTGAGCTTGCTCGCTCAGGCTTTTCGCCCTGATTCGTCGCACAGCGCGGCATCATGACGAACCTAGCCCTAGCGGTCGGGAGAAGACGATATGCTGATTCCAACTCTTCTGCTCTTGTTTGCGTCCTTGGCTACACCCCAGCCCCAAGCCTTAAATATTCCCGATACTCCCGCAGGTCATACGCTCAAAGCCTGGCTCGATGCCTTCAACAGCGGTGACCGCGCCACGGAAGAGAAGTACCTCAAGACCTACGATCCCGAGCGCTCGCTTGACGACGAAATGCGCTTCCGTGGCATGACCGGCGGCTTCATCCTCACGCAAATTCTCAAGAGCGATCCGGAACGCATTGAGTTCATGGTCAAGGAACGCAACAGCGACACCATCGCCATTGGCAAAATGGAGGTCAAACCCGGCGAACCCGCCAAAGTGGCTAGTTTCGGCTTGCGTGCCGTTCCGTCGGGCACCAAAGACGCCGACCTGAGCTTCAAGATTGACGCCGCCACACGCGCCAAAGTGATTGATGGAGCCGTCGCCGCGCTGAACGATATCTACGTCTTTCCCGAAACCGCCAAAAAGATGGAGGAAGCCGTCCGCGCACATCAACGGAAGGGCGACTACGATGCCATTTCCGACGGTGACGACTTCGCCAAGCGCCTCACCGACGATTTCCAGGCCATTAGCCATGATAAGCACCTGCGCGTGATGTTCAGCCCCGCCGCGCTTCCCGATTTCGACAACCAGAAGCCCGACCCCAAGCGTGACGCTGAAGAACGCAAAGAGATGGAGCGTGTGAATTGCGGCTTCAAGAAAGCCGAAATTCTGGAAGGTAATATCGGCTACCTGAAGTTCGACTTTTTCGCCGATCCCGGCGTCTGCGGGCCTACCGTGGTGGCCGCGATGAATTTTCTGGCTAACGTTGATGCCGTCATTTTCGATTTACGGGAAAACGGGGGTGGCGATCCCAAAATGGTCGCTTTCGTCTCTTCCTATCTCTTTGCGGAGCGCACTCATCTGAACGACCTGTGGACGCGCAAGGGCGACGTCACGGAGCAGTATTGGACCGACCCTTACGTTCCCGGCAAACGCTTGGACGGCAAACCGGCCTTCGTACTCACCTCCAAGAACACCTTTTCCGGCGGGGAAGAGTTCACCAACAATCTGAAAGTGCTGAAGCGCGCCACGATCGTCGGCGAAACCAGCGGAGGCGGCGCGCATCCCGTCCGCGGCCATCGGATCACCGAGCATTTCGGCATCGGTGTGCCCTTCGCTCGCGCCATCAATCCCGTCAACCACACCAATTGGGAAGGCACCGGGGTGGAGCCCGATGTGAAGGTTGCGGCAGCTGATGCGCTTTCGACAGCAGAAAAGTTGGCCGGAGAAAAAGCTCACCCCGCCAAGTCTTCGAGCGCGCCCAACCCGCCCACAGCGCAAAACTGAAGGCATTTGACATTCGCTTTTTCTTCGTCTGTGCTCTTGCCTTGTCTGGTTTTTCCGCTAACCCATTGAAAGATATGGTAGGCCCGTGGGGACTCGAACCCCAGACCTCTACCGTGTCAAGGTAGCGCTCTAACCAACTGAGCTACGGGCCTAGAACACATGAAGTTTAGCACGAGTGCGAGGTCAGAGCGGAGCACCGACCGCGCCCAGCGCGCCCAGGCCGCGCCCATCCTGCGAATGATGCTCCCGGCGATAGATCGGGCGGTGTGTTAGTGTGTCCGGGGGAAAGCCGCGGAAGAGCATGCCGATCAAGACGATCATCGAGCCGTTCCGGATCAAGAGCATTGAGGCGATCCGGCGCACCACGCGGGAAGAACGTCAGAAACTCGTGGAGGCCGCGGGGTACAACCTTTTTCTGGTGGATTCCGAATCCATTCTGATTGACTTGCTGACGGATTCGGGGACCGCGGCGATGTCCACAGAACAGTGGGCGGCGATGATGCGCGGAGACGAATCTTACGCCGGTTCGCCGAGCTTCGCGCGATTTCGCGATTCGGTGCAGGCTATCTTCGGTTTTCGTCATGTGATTCCCACGCACCAGGGCCGCGCCGCGGAACGGATCTTGTTCAGCGTCATGTGCAAGAAAGGCGACGTCGTCCCGAACAACACGCATTTCGACACCACCCGCGCGAACTGCGAATTTGTCGGAGCGCAGGCGCTGGACCTGCCCATCCCAGAAGCGAAGGAGCCCGCGCGCGTGCATCCCTTTAAGGGAAACATGGATGCGGCGCGGCTGGCGGAAGCGATCGAACGCCAAGGCGTGAAGAAAATTCCGCTGGTGATGCTGACGGTGACCAATAATTCCGGAGGCGGCCAGCCGGTTTCGATGGAAAATATCCGCGCGGTGAAAGAAATCTGCAAGAAGCATGGGATTCCGTTGTACATCGATGCGTGCCGCTTCGCGGAAAATGCGTACTTCATCAAGCTGCGCGAGCCGGGCTACGCGAAAAAAACTCCGCGCGAAATTGCGCGCGAGATGTTTTCGCATGCCGACGGCTGCACCATGTCCGCGAAGAAGGACGGGATGGCGAACATCGGCGGTTTTCTCTGCACGAATGACGATACGCTGGCGCAGCAGCAGAAAGACCTGCTGATTCTGACCGAAGGCTTCCCGACCTACGGCGGACTGGCGGGACGCGACCTGGAGGCGATTGCCGTCGGATTGAACGAGGCGCTCGAGGAGGAATATCTGAAATACCGGATCGCATCCACGGCTTTTCTCGGTAATCACATCGCGAGCGAAGGCGTGCCCATCGTGCAGCCGCCGGGCGGACATGCAATCTATATCGATGCGCGTGCATTCCTGCCGCACGTTCCGCCGGCGCAGTTTCCGGGCGTGGCGCTGGCGAACGAGCTTTACCTGGAAGGCGGGATTCGCTCGGTGGAGATCGGGACGCTGATGTTCGGCGAGCACGCGAAAATGGATCTGGTGCGGCTGGCGATTCCGCGGCGCGCGTATACGCAGAGCCACATCGAGTACGTAGTGGAAGTGATTCTGGACGTTTGGCGCAAACGGGAGCAGATCCGCGGCTACGAAATAACCCACCAGGCAAAGTTCTTGCGGCACTTCTCGGCTCGGCTGAAACCGGTTGCGAACCGAGACCACGATGAATGTAACCATTGATCCAAAATTGAAAACGAAGTGCCCGAGAACAGCGTTGGGATGCGTGACTGTGCGCGTGGAGGCGGGCGCATCCCCCGCCGCGCTGCTCGAAGAGATGAAGGCGAGAGAGGCGGAAATTCAGAAACTGGCCGTGCCGCGCAGCGTACTGGCGTCTCCGCAGGTGGAATTGACGCGCATGGCCTACAAGGCACTGGGAAAAGATCCATCGAGGTACCGCGGTTCAGCGGAAGCGTTGTTGAGGCGCGTGGTGACGGGAAAAGGCCTGCCGCAAATCAACGCTGTGGTGGACACGATCAATCTCGCGTCGGTGGAAAGCCGCCTGCCGATTGGGCTGTATGACCTGGCGCATGTGAGTGGAGATATAGTTTTTCGCGCGGGGCGCGCAACTGAAACGTACAAGGGCATTGGCAAATACGATTTGAATCTGGAAGGATTGCCCGTGTTTTGTGATGACGCTGGACCGCACGGGAGCGCCACGAGCGATTCGGAACGAACGATGGTGACGGGGGCAACGACGCAAGTACTGGCGATCATGGTTGCTTTCGGAGGTCCAGAAAATCTCGAACGGTGGATGCAAAGACTTGGGGCGCTCTTGCAACAATATGCGTTTGGCACGGACATTATGACAAACATCGTAAGCTAGAGAGTTCGGAAGGGTGTCTGAGGGGTGGTGGGGCAGGGACCGGCGGGCTCGGTGGGTGACTCGAAGACCCGCCACTTCGAGGGGGTCCGCCTCTGGTCAGATGAGGCGCGAAGATCCTTTTTGGGATGACGGGGGGACACGGAAGCCGAAGAAGCGGTGATCGCAGGCTTCGCAGCGATGGGGATTTTGAAATAGCAGACTGTGACGGACCCAATCATTGGGGCCCTTTCTCAACGATCGGTGAATTTTGTGACTGCCGCAATTGGGACAAATGGGAAAGTGATTTCTTGCGCGTTGGTTCAGTCATCGGGAAGTCCCCAGCTGGAGAAATATATGGTACACCCTAGCGTGAGCGGGGAAGAAAATGGAAACTAGAAACTAGAAACTAGAAAAGAGATAGGATGAGGAAAAAAAGATATAACACAGCGGATACAGAGAACGTAGAGGGCGCAGAGAAGAGACGGGCCCGGGGTTCGGTACGCATCCCCAAAGCCGTGCGCAGCGGGCGGGTCCAATTCAGAACGGCGAAGGAGGTCGTTGCCAAACGTCGCAGAAAAGAAATCGTCCTACGGACTCGACGCAAGGTGACCGCTGACGTCAGCGGAGGGGTTGCACGGCGCTGGAATAGTTTCCGATCAGGCGGCCATACCTCCGGAATCTCGTCTGCTACTGGCCAAGGGCGGATATTGCCATTGCAGGAGCCCTTTCTCTTGGGTGCTCTACCGGAAGTTGAAAGATTCGCAAGAATTCGATTTACTCGTCGAAAGAGGAGAACCTGATGCGAATCCAAGGCCTGGCGGGTCTGCTTGTAATTGCGGTATTCCAGTTGGTCGACCCGGGAGTTGCGAGGGCACAACTTCCCACTGATTTTCTAAAACAAATGTGGAGCGCCCAATGGATCACCTCCCCAGACGGCCCACAACGCGACCAGTCTGTACTGCACTTCCGGAAGCTGATTGAGCTTGCGCAACAGCCGGAGCACTTTATCGTGCACGTGAGCGCGGACAACCAATTCATTTTTTATGTGAATCAGCAGCGCGTGGACGCCGGCCCATCGCGAAGCGACTTGGGTCATTGGAGATATAAGACCTATGACATCGCGCCGTTCCTGCGTCCGGGGAGAAACGTTTTGGCCGCCGCGGTCTGGAATTTTGGCGTGCTTACTCCGCTGGCCCAGATCAGCGATCGTACGGGATTTCTTCTTCACGGAGAAGGCCAAGCGGAGCGGATAGCCGACACCGATCCAACATGGGAAGTGGAAGAAGAGAAGGGCATTCAAATACTGCCCACGCCAGAGGCGGTCCGAAATCAATACTATGTTGCCGAGCCTGCGGAGCGTATCGATGCAACAGCGTTCAACTGGGGCTGGAACACCGCCGACTCCGGTACCGGTGGGCGCTGGAAAAGGGCGCAACCGATTGGGCACGCCACTCCGGCCGGTGCAGTGTTGCAAGAAAACAACTGGCAACTTGTGGCGGACGCGCTGCCTCCCATGCAGATGGCGTTGACTTCTGCCGGACAAGTTGTCAGGTCGACAGGTATCGATTCTCCGACAGGTTTTCCAGCGAGGGCATTTACCGTGCCAGCGCATTCAAAGGCCACGGTTTTAATCGATAACTCTCATCTCACCACGGCATATCCCGAGCTGACTGTGAGCGGTGGCCGGGGAGCCACCGTTCGCCTCACCTACGCCGAAGCCTTGATCGACGACAACGGTAAGAAGGGCAACCGCAACGAAATCTTCGGCAAGCACATCCAAGGCATTTTTGACGAGTTCCTCACAGACGGCGCCAGGAACCGCACATTCATGCCGCTGGGCTGGAAAACATGGCGTTACCTGCAGCTTGATATCGAGACAGCCGATCAGCCGCTGGAAGTTGAGAAACTCCGGACCTGGTTTACCGCATATCCGTTTGAAGAACGCGGACATTTCGAGTCAGACGACAATTCGCTGAATCCGATCTGGGAAATCGGTTGGCGAACTGCCCGCCTGGACGCACACGACACCTACATGGACACCCCTTACTACGAGCGAATGCAGTACGTCGGGGACACTCGAATTCAGGCACTGATTTCATATACCGTGGGCGGTGATGACCGGCTGCCACGCCAGGCCATTCAAGCCTTCAATGATTCCCGCATTCCTGACGGTATCACCCGCAGCCGATATCCCTCGTCCATGAGGCAAATCATCCCGACTTTCTCATTGCTGTGGGTCGGTATGCTGCACGATTTCTGGATGTACCGCTCCGATCCTGACTTCGTTCGCGCACAACTTTCCGGCACGCGGCCGGTTGTGGATTGGTTCCTGCAGCAGCAACGCGCCGACGGTCTGCTGATGAAGATTCCCTGGTGGCCCTTCGTAGATTGGGGCACTGATTTCGGTTTCGGCGTGCCGCCGCAGGATGACGATGGCGGATCTTCCGTAATAACGCTGCAATTTATCGAGGCGTTAAGCTATGCGGCGGAGATGGAATCTGCATTGGGCGACAAGATCAGAGCCGGGCTCTATCGCAGCGCCGCGGAGCGCGCATCGCAGGCGGTGTACAAGCTCTGCTGGAATCAGCAGTATGGTTTGCTGGCAGATACGCCCGCACAAAAACATTACAGCCAGCACGCGAACATTCTCGGCGTCTGGCTCGACGTGATTCCCCACGAACAGCATAAGGATGTGCTTACGAAAATCCTTTCGGTGAGTGACGGATACACGGCGAGCGGACCCGTGCCGCCCCTCACCAAAGCCACTTATTATTTCCGTTTCTATCTCGCACGCGCGCTTGACCATGTGGGAATGGGAAACCAGTACCTGCAATTGCTCGGGCCATGGCGGGAGATGGTATCGCTTGGCTTGACAACTTGGGCCGAGCAGCCGGAACCCACGCGCTCAGACTCTCATGCCTGGAGCGCGCATCCGAACTATGATTTCCTGACCATTGTGGCGGGTATTCGTCCAAGAACACCTGGTTTCACTCAGGTCATCGTTGCGCCTCATCTAGGAACACTCAAACATCTTTCGGCGGCGGTCGCGAATCCGAAAGGAATGATAGAAGCCGAATATACGGTTGAACATTCCCGCGTCAAAGCAATCATTACGTTGCCGGCCGGCGTCTCCGGCGAGTTGCTATGGAACAGCAAGACTTCAAGCCTTCATGGAGGCAAACAAGAACTGGAATTACGGCTAGAGTAACCATTCTATCCCGGCCAACACGTCAAGGAAATCTAATCTAAAGGACGCGGGCCCATGGTTGGTCTAGGAGGGCTAGGGCAACCCCGCGCCGGAGCAATTTTCATGTTGCAATCGTGGTCACTTGAGTCTAGTATCTCGGCACTGTCGTCCCCTCAGTTAAGAGGCGGGAACCGGGTCAACGGTAGCGCTCTCAGCTTCCTTAGACCTATCGTTCCCAAGGATTCCCGCTCGTCAAGTCCTGCGTACTTCCGCATTCCGCCATTTCTGGAAAGCCCGCAGGCGGTGGGGGAGAGTCGAGACGCGCGAGCGCGTGTGGGTCGATTGGCGGTGCATTGGACGTGAAGACATTTCACGAGTTCGGAATTTGAGCCTGGGTGGTCTGTTTGTCGAGACACCGAAGCCAAGGGGTGTGGGTTCGACGGCCAAGCTTGAATTTCTTGTCCAGGAGGGACAGATCAGGGCCGACGCCGTTGTGCGCCGTGCCGAGCCCGGTCGTGGATTAGGAATGAAGTTTACGGCAGTGAGCGAGGAAGATCGCCCGCGTCTAGAAGCATTGCTAAGCAGGCTTCGCTATTCGTCCTGATCTCCGGATTACCGGACATCTGCCTGCCAGCTTTGGCCGCCGATTTCACTTCTCCGGTAAGCGCGTTACACGTCCAACTTACCCCCTAGAGAGTGACAACCGACGTCGCTCTTGCTCCCGCTGCGTGAATTGCACTAAGTTTCTCTTGGCTGCCATGGTCCTTCCGGACCATTGCGAAGCGGCCTATTTAGATTAGGATGGGGCAATCTCGTATGGAGGCAAACATTGGAGGCACCCATGCCCTCTTCCTACACTCCACCTGATATGCGCGAAAAAGTCGCTCTTGTGGCCGGTGCGACCCGGGGGGCCGGCCGAGGAATGGCCGTAGCCTTGGGAGAAGCCGGCGCGACGGTGTACTGCACGGGGCGCAGTTCGCGGGCAACTAGAAAATCGGCACGAAGCGCTTCGATGAGACTGGAGACGATTGAAGAAACGGCGGAGAGGGTGACGGCGCGCGGGGGAGTAGGGATCCCCGCGGTCGTCGACCATACTAACCGCGAGGCCGTCCGGATGCTCATCGCCCGGATCGAGAAGGAGAAAGGCAAGCTCGACATCCTGGTCAATAACATCTGGGGTGGAGATCCGCTCCTGGAATTTGGCAAACCCTTCTGGCAGCTCGATCTGCCAAAAGGCTTCCAGATGATGGAAAGCGCGCTTAACACGCACATCATTACGAGCCATTTTGCCGCTCCCTTGCTTATCGAAACTGCGAAAAAAACAAGAGGCGGACTGATCGTGGAAGTGACCGATGGCGATTCGTATCAGTACCGCGGGAATTTATTCTACGACCTGGTGAAGACAAGCGTGATCCGCATGGCGTTTGCCATGGCGCGTGAGTTGCGTCGCAAGAATGTGACGGTACTTGCGCTTACCCCAGGTTTTCTGCGGTCCGAAGTGATGCTGGATCAATTCGGCGTGGCCGAAGCCAATTGGCGGGAGGCCGCGAAGAAGGATCCCAATTTTGAAGAGTCCGAGACGCCGCTGTTTTCCGGGCGGGCCGTAGCCGCACTGGCCGCGGATCCCAACGTCGCGAGCAAGTCGGGGCGGGTGTTCAGCTCCTGGGGGCTGTCCGACGAATACGGCTTCTGCGACGCCGACGGCCGGAAACCCCACTGGGGCAATCACTCGAAGAAAAAATACGGCGATGTAATGAAGCCCTGCGACGAAGACTTTTATGAGTACTGGACAGGTGGACTGATGGATTCCATTTTTCCGAATTGGCCTTGAGATGGGAAGCTGGATCGGGGCTAACTAACTTCACCTGGATGTGTAGCCGGTTTACCGGAGAACGGATGCCGCTTGTACGAGTAGCGCGTCTATTAGGCATTGGAACCCGCATTCGCGCTGGATGCGGCGCGTGCGACGAAGAGGCCGTAGACGAAATTGCCGGAGGCAAAGCCTGCGCGCATAGCTTGGAAGGCCTTGAGATAGGAGACAAAGTCGGCGCCGAGTTTCACGGCAAGCGCCCAAAATGCTTTGTCGCTAATGATATCGAGGCACAGGTCCCACGTCTTGGCGCAATTCTCGTTCAGAATTTCGCGGTGCATGATTTGTAGGCCGTTCGAAATCAGGAAACGCTCATAGTCATGCATGTTTTGTAGTTCCACCAGCATGCCTTTTTCGATTGGATGGATAAATTTCCTGGTTTCCATGGGCGTCAGATTTTCTTTTTTGAACCAGTCGGTGATCGCGAAGAGGCCACCGGGCTTCAGGAGTTTAGCGGCAGAAGCAAAGAACTCTTCGCGGCGCTGATAATGCGAGATGGATTCTACGGACCAGAGAAGGTCGAATTGTTTCTGGAAGTGCATCGCTTCGGCGTCCATCAGGAGAAACTTCGCATCGAGTTGCTCCCTTGCCGCAGCCTTGGCCGCCGTTTCGGCCTGTACCGGGGAAATGGTTATGCCGGTGACGGCGGCGTTATGTTTTTTGGCCAAATAGAGGCCGCTGGCGCCGAAGCCGCAGCCAATGTCAAGAATATCCGAGCCGGGCTTTACTTTTGCGAGCCGAGCGAGATGCTCGATGAGCTGAAGCTGGGCCTTTTCCTTGGATTCATCCCCGCGAATCCAATAGCCGTGATGCAGATGCTCTCCCCAGAGGGAGCGATAGTAAGGACTGAGTACGTCGTAGTGTTTGATGATTCTATGCTTATCGTTTGAACGAGGCATGGTGAATGGGTGCAACTCAGGGATGTTTCTGGTTCTTGGGCATCGGGCGCATCGCCATTGTACATGTGGAGAAACTAGAGACAAAAAGGAAACCCTGCTGGCGTCGGCGGCCGACTTGTTCCGTGTGGTGCAGTATTTCCTCGTGGCATAAGGGGTGGGCATACCCATGGGCATACCCCCACCATAAGTCCATAAGAGGGAACCCTGCAAAATGAGCCTTTCAACCTTCCGGGTCTACACGGCGGACAGATTGTCAAAGTTTGGCAAGCAGTCGTCGTTGATTATGTCCGGCAGTATCCTGTTAAACGCAGGCAAGGAAACACGACCGGCGATATTCTCCACAAGATGAGCCAGGAAAAGCCACTTCAGCAAGGGATTGACATAAGCGTAAGTCTCTGAGAGCTTGCTTCTCATTTTGAGGCGAGGCGTAGCCCCAGCCTTTGGCGAGAAGCTGCTGCTGCCAGGTGGGACCTTTATCAGCGAGAGCAGCCAATTGAGCTTGGGTTAAGCGCTTTCGGATGGCAGCCATGGCTTCGGGGCTCCAGCTCAGCTCCATGATTACGGGCACCGGGCCGGTGGCGTTGGCCGGAGTCGTCAGGGTCAACTGGATGTCCACGGTAATGGGCGGGTAGGAAGAGTTGTCGACGTGGCCGAGGAGTTTTTTGGTGCTGACCGGAACGTCGCCGTTTTTTTCGCCGGCGGTGCTGGTCACTTCCCAATTTACTTTGGGCGTGTTTTTCGGAACGCGGCCGAGAATTTCGCGGTCGAAATCTTCGACGATTTCCGGGCGGCGCTGATCCCACCACATTTTTGCGGAGCTCACTGGCTTGCCATTGTTCAAATTCAGCGCATCGGGTAGGTTTTGCGGGGGAGTCACCTTGGACTCGTCATAGTTGGCGGCGTTCGGGGAGTTGGGATCGCCGTCGGGACCGCGGCGGAGCGAAGTGATGTGGAGAAGATCCATAAGGCGCTGATGATCTTGCTCGACGGCCAAGTGCACGGGAGGAGGCAGGCTGCTGGCAACTTGTTGTGCGGACGAATGGGTGTCGCGGCCGTAGAGATAGGGAATCGCGGCCAGCCAGGCGAAGCACAGTAGCCATTCGATCGAATGTGGGACGGGCGCGGTTCACGTTGGCAATTATGGAGGGGGCCCCGCAGGCAGAACCCCCGGCTTTGAAAGCAGCGCGACTCAGCGGGAGACGGGTTCGGCGAGGCGAGACTCGCTCGGGGCGCGGCGGTGCTTGAGGAAGCCGCGGACGGCGAGGAGCTCGGCGTTCAGCAAGGCGGCGCCGGCGGCGCCGCGGACGAGGTTATGCGAGAGCAGCGTGAGCTTGACGTCGAGGAGCGGGCATTCGCGGACGCGGCCGACGACGGCGGCCATACCATTGCCCGCGTTGACGTCGCGGCGGGGCTGCGGGCGATTTTCCTCGTCGAGGACCACGATGGGATTCCGCAACGCAGTCGGAAGCGAGGCCAGGTCGGCATCGACTTCGAAGTTGCGGAGGGCTTCGCGGACCTCGTCGAGGGAAGCAATTTTCTTCAGGCCGATGGAGACGCATTCGAGGTGGCCGTCGATCACAGGCACGCGATTGCAATGGGCGCTGAGGCCGATGCCTGCGTCGACGAAGCGCGAGCCATCCCATTTGCCGAGCAGCTTCTGCGGCTCGGCCTCCATTTTTTCCTCTTCGCCGCTGATGAAGGGAACGACGTTGCCCTGGATGTCCAGCGAGGCGACGCCGGGATAGCCCGCGCCGGAGATGGCCTGGAGCGTGACGACGAAGATTTTTTCCAAGCCAAAGGCATCGACAAGAGGTTTTAAGACCAGGACCAGTCCGGCGGTCGAGCAATTGGGATTGGTCACGATGAAGCCCGTGTCATAGCCGCGATTTTTCTGCTGCAGAGGAATGGCGTCGAGATGCGCGGCATTCACTTCCGGAATGAGCAGCGGAACATCGGGGTCCATGCGGTGATTCCTGGAATTGCTGACGACGGGATAGCCCGCGCGGGCGAAATCCTCTTCGGCGGTGCCAGCAACGGAAGAATCGAGCGCGGAAAAAACGAAGTCGCAGTCGAGAGAGAGGTCGAGTCCTTTAACGACGAGGCCGCGCGCGGCATCGGGAATCGGCGCGTCGAGATGCCAGCGAACGGCTTCGGCGTAAGTCCTACCCGAAGAACGCTCGGAGGCGGCAACTTCGGTAAGGTCAAACCACGGATGATTGCCGAGCATTTGAACGAGGCGCTGACCGACAACTCCTGTAGCGCCAAGGACTCCCGCCTTCCACTTTTTCTCCGGCGGCTTCGCGTGCATATTTTGATCTCCGTCGTTTTGAGATGGGGAATTCATGCCGCACCGCCTTGTTGAGTTGAAATCGAACAAATGGGAACGGAATCCTTCGACGCTGTTCTCGAATCCTGGAGCGAGCGCTGCGTGCCGATGCGCGTGCCCCGAGCCTGCGGATTGAAAGTGTTGCGAACCCAAACGACCATTTCGGTTTTGGCGGCGAGAGGAAGAACTTTTGCGTGGAGAACTTTCGCTCCGCTCGCCGCAAGTGCGTGGGCCTCATCATAGCTGAGTTCATGCAAAAGGCGCGCTTCGGCGGATTCGTTGGGATTCGCGGTGTAAATGCCGTCGACGTCGGTCCAAATGACGAGTTCGTCGGCGTCCACGACGTGCGCGATGATGGCTCCGGAAAAATCCGAGCTGTTGCGGCCGAGAGTGGTGATGCGGCCATCGGGCGTTGCGCCGATGAAGCCGGTAACGACGGCCACAATTCCGGCTTCGAGGAGGGGTAGAAGAACGTCCCGGCCGCGTTGTTTACTTTTCTCGAGATGCGGCTGCGCATCGCGAAAGGTGTTGCAGGTCAGGACGAAATCCGAGGATGTGACGGGCACGGCAGGAACGCCCGACTCTTCCAGCGCGGCGGCGAAGAGCCTGGCGCTGAAGCGCTCGCCAAAAGAGGCAAGGCGGTCAAAGAGCTCGGCGCCGGTGGCGACGCTGCCGTGGACCAGAATTTCCTGAAGAAGGTCGCGTCCCAGGAGTTGCAATTCGCGGCGCACGCGAAGGTCATCGTGCTCACTGAGCTGCAGATTGTGAAGCACATCAAGGTGAAGAAGCAGGACGAGTTCGGCTTCGCGACGGGCATGCACGAGCTTGCCATCGGCGAGAGCGCGGGCGATAGAAAGGAGATGATCGGTGACGCCCTTCATGGCGGAGACGACCACGGTGACGCTGGATGCCCGCGTGGCGGCGCGAACAAGACCTGCAGCATGGAGCATGCGGTCCGCACCAAGAAGAGAACTGCCACCGAACTTGAAGGCAACCACGTTCCGGCGTGGCTTGCTCGCGCCGCCAGGGTAATGCACTCGCTCGTGCAGCTCAGCGGGGCTTCTTTCTGCTGCTAATTCTTCCGGTACGTTTTCAAGACTCATGACCTGCGCTCCTGGTTCCCCTTGCGATTGCAACCGCTGGAGCGTCTCTGGAGGGGGCTTAAAAGAAGAAACCCACCGCCAGGTTCGCTTCTGGCGGTGGGTTGGAAACTTTTTGCTAGTTCGCTAGCTGTTTCTCCACGCGCCGGAAGCGAAAATAGTCGTCTTAGTCGTAGTCGAGGTAGTCGACATGGACGACTTGGCGGTAATTCGCTTGGTAGCGATGGACAACATTGCAAGAGGCAGAATAGCACGGGCAAGGATGGAAGTGAAGGAAAATTTTGGAGATAGGGGCGGAGGCGGTCTCCCCGGCCCTTCTACAGGTTTTCTGTTAGTCCGGGGGATCAGTTTTGCGGGAGAAACGCCCGTCCCATGGAAAAGGTCCGAAAACTGGCAAGCAGGATTTCATGGGTGTCTGCTCATAAGCCGGCGGAATTTGTGTTTGCGAAAAGAAGACTGGAACAGGTGAGGCCAGATTCGGCTTTTTGGAGTTCGGAGATGTCGATGGAAGTGACGTGGAAGCCACGGGCTTCGATGCGGGCGCGTGTGCGCGGGAACGATGCAGGGAAAATGATCGTGTCCGCGAGGGCCAAGGCATTGGCTGCATGCGGCTCGGCGGGATCGACGTCGATCCATTCATGGCCGGCGAACGGCGTGGTGCCAAACCATGCACGGCTCGCCAGCAGCGTGTCGCGGCCGAGATGCGTGACGGCCGATTTCAGATGAAGGCAGCCGGTGACGGGAACGGTGATGACTTCATAGTTGTGCGGAGCAAGAATGGCGGCAAGCTGGCGGATGCCTTCGGCGTTGCTGCGCCTGGTAAGGCCGACAAAGAGCTTGCGGCCGATGCGAAGGACGTCCCCACCTTCAAGAGTGCCGGGAAGAGAAACGTACTCGAGCTTTCGAAACGCGGCGAGCGCCTGAGCGAGCGAGGGCGCTTCGCGGCGGCGGGTCGCCGTTCCGAGGGGCAGGATCACCGCCAATTCATCGAGAACGATGGCGGGGTCTTCGACGAACATCGAGTCAGGAAGATCGGGCTCGGCAGGCAGCGAAATGACGCGAACGCCCAATTTGCCGAGCAGCTTTTCGTAAGCGCCGTGCTGCTCCTGGGCTATGGCCAGATCGATGGGCTTACGATCGATGAAGGAAAGTTCGCAATTGACGATGGCTGGGCTGACGGCACGGGTGATGGCTGTAAGCATTCCAATCGGAAGAGTTTACACGAGAACGATGCGATGTAAGGAAAGGTTGAAGGAAGACGTAAGGCAAAATAGACTCTAGGGTCAGAAACAGATGTTCTGGAGGCGGGTGCAATGAATGATTCGATGCGGCGCGCGGCGGCGATTCTGCTGGTGATCCTGGGAGGGGTGGCGCTATGGTGGGCGGAGAGCGGAGCGCCGGCCTCCGCATCGGCGAATGACGCCATGGTGGCGACGATCGCAGCGGCGCAAGAGCGCGCGGCGGCGAACGATGTGCGCTTGAAACCCGCATCGCGCTTCGAAGAGGGCGGGTGGATCTACGTGCATCTCGAAGGCGATCCGGGCGCAATGGGATATCAGCACGGGTACCTCCTGGCGCCGGAGATCGAAGATGCGTTCGCGGCAGTGAGCGCGGGGATGATGCATTCCACGGAACGCGACTGGGAATTTTTCCGGAAAGCCGCGCACGAAATGCTGTGGCCGAAGATCGACGCGGAGTATCAGCAGGAGCTGCAGGGCATCGTCGAGGGATTGCGGGCACGCACCGGGTCGAAGCTGGATGTGGACGACATCGTGGCGTTCAACGCATTCGAAGAGCTGCCGGATTATTACGTGCCCTGGCTGAACAAGCAGCAAAAAACGGCGAAGGCGCCGAACCTTAAAAGCCCGGGCAATTGCAGCGCTTTTGTGGCCACGGGAAGCTGGACAAAAGACGGGCTGATCGTGATGGCGCACAACAACTGGACCAGTTACCGGAACGGGGAACGGTGGCGGATCGTGTTCGACATCGCGCCGAAGAATGGCTACGGAATCCTGATGGATGGTTTCCCCGGAGTGATCGCGAGCGACGACGATTTCGGAATCAACAGCGACGGGCTGATGGTGACGGAAACAACGATCACGCAGTTTGAAGGCTGGGACCCCGACGGCAAGGCGGAATTTGTGCGGGCCAGGAAGGCGCTGCAGTATGCGGGCTCAATCGATGAATACACAAATATCATGCTGGACGGAAACAACGGAGGCTATGCAAACGACTGGCTGCTCGGCGACCGAAAGACCGGTGAAATCGCGCAACTCGAACTTGGGTTGAAAGCGCACAAGCTGTGGAGGACGAAAGATGGCGCGCTCGCGGGATCGAACTGGGCGCGCGATCCCAAGGTGCTCAAGGAAGATACGCCGCAATTTGATCCGGCTAATAAAGAGAGTTCGCCAAACGCCAGGCGGTCGCGCTGGGATAAATTGCTCAAGGAGAACAAAGGAAAGATCGACGTCGCGCTTGCGGAAAAGATGCTGGGCGACCATGCAGACACCGCTCAGCACAAGGAAGAAGCCAACGAGCGCACGCTCTGTGGGCACGTGGATGGATCGCCGCGCGGCGTGAAAGAATGGGATTGGCAACCCTACTATCCCGGCGGAGCGGTACAGGGAAAAGCAACGGATGCAACGATGGCGAAAGAAATGCGGATGATGGCTCGCATGGGGCATCCCTGCGGCGGGGATTTTCTCGCCAAGCCGTTTCTCGCGGCCCATCCCGAATATGCCTGGCAGAAGCCTTATTTGCGGGATATGAAGGCGGGCCCGTGGACGGAGTTCCGGTCAGGCCAAGCCCCGAAAGAGTAAGCCAAATCTTAAAAAAATGCGGCCGCTGATGCGCGCGAAAAGAATATTGCCAGGGGGTAATGGGCCAGAAAAGCCGCGTGGGAGATCCACAGCCGCGTAATTCCCGCGCCGAGGAGCATCCCGGCAAGAATCAGGCCGATCACGCCGAGCACAATCCAAACATCCGACTTTGAAAACGAAAAGGCGACCAATCTCCGAGAAGCTTCTTGAGCGGAATCAGCGGATGCCTCGCTCTGGGAGAAGAGTGGATGGGCGGGCTTGTCGGAGACTTCGGGCTGCACCAGGAGGCAGTAGCCCTTCCGAGGAATAGTCTCGATGTAGAGCGGCTTATCGGAGGAATCGCCAAGCGCCTGGCGGAGTTTGTTGACGGTGGTATTTACGTTGGCGTCGTAGTTCACATGCGTATCAGCGGGCCACAGCCGCATACGCAGCTCTTCGCGGGTGACGACGTCACCCGGTTTTTCTAGAAGCGTCAGAAGAACCTGATAAACCTTCCCCTGGAGCTTGAGCCGGGCCCCGTTGCGCGTAACTTCCTGCCGCTGCTGGTCAATCCGAAACGGCCCAAACAGAACATAGCGGCCGGATGACAGGAGTACCCGCTCCGAAGTCATCGGTTCATCCGGTTCTCGCATTGAGATCACTTCCGGTGACATAGACGCCCACCCTTATGATGTATAGACGTAGGAACCAGTCGAGCGTTTTCTAATCTTACGAAAAATTTTATCGATAAGTTCCATGAAATCGATTACCTGGGACCGCGCTAGTCCGGTGAAAGATGAAGGAATCTGAAAAACGGGGCGTTACAGAAAGCAAATTGGCTAAATTTAGAAGTCAATTATATGAATTAGTGAATTCAACGCCGCCAGCGAACGGCCGTTTTGTGGTACTGCGCGTCTAAAACCGCTAATCGCGTACTTCCTGCCACCTGAGGTGAAAAGAATGGGCGGTTTCATGACGCTTTATGCAGTAGATGGCTTGCTTCGTGTGCGCGGGGCAGCCGTGGCGCAAGGGTGGCGCAAAAGGGCGAATTCTCATGGCAAGTCGAGGTCTAGAGCGTAGATGTCGGTCAAACCACGCTCAACCATGACGTAAAGAGATCCATCCAGTCCAAGCCCG
>QHZB01000169.1 GCA_003224525.1 Acidobacteriota bacterium
AGCGGAAGGGAACGGAGTCGCCGGCCGCGGTGGAAGCGGGGCGGAAATGCTCGGGACGAAAGCCGACGATGACATCACCGATTTCGGCGAGGTTCATGGGCGGCGAGCCGAGAAAAGTGGCGACGAAAGTGTCAGCAGGATGGTCATAGACATCGGTGGGGGTGCCGAGCTGGCGAACGACACCTTTGTTGAGCACCATGACGCGGTCGCCCATGGCCATGGCCTCCACTTGATCGTGCGTGACGTAGATGGTCGTGGTTCCCACGCGGCGATGAAAGCGCTCGAGCTCTTCGCGGGCGGAGGCCCGGAGCTTGGCGTCGAGGTTGGAAAGAGGTTCGTCGAGCAGGAAAACGGCAGGCTCGCGGACGATGGCGCGGGCCAGCGCGACCCGCTGACGCTCACCGCCGGAGAGCTCGCGCGGCTTGCGATCGAGGAGCGCGCCAATGCCAAGAAGTGACGCCGCCCATTCAACCTTTTCCTTATGGAGTTCTTTTCTGACGTTCTGGGCCTTCAGAGGAAAGGCAATGTTTTTATAGACCGAGAGGTGCGGATAGAGCGCATAACTCTGGAAGACCATGGCGATGCGGCGGTCGCGAGCACTGAGGTCGTTAACCACCCGTCCGCCGATAAGGATTTCGCCGGAAGTTGGCGTTTCCAATCCGGCGATCATCCGCAAGAGAGTCGTTTTTCCAGAGCCTGAAGGCCCGAGGAAAACCAGAAACTCTCCCTCGCGAGTCTCGAGGTTCACATTGTTGACGGCTCCGAGGTGTCCTTCTTTGAATACCTTTGTCAGATCGCGTGTCGCAACGACAGCCATCGGGCCCCCGTCCTGCTATTTCCATCTGGCAAAGATACGCTTGTATTCCTCTTCGGCAGTCTTGGCCGCGTTCTCCGCAGTTTCGTCGCCCCGCGCCACTTTGGCGAACATGGTGGGAATGACCCATGCTTTGAAAGCTTCGTCGATAGCGGCCGTCCCGTAACCAGGATAACCGACGTTGGTGGCCCAATCGAGAACGTTGCCGAGGACTTTGTATTTGTCCGGGGGAGTTGCCCGCGGATCATTAGAGATCTCCTGCTTGAGGTTGGGGACGGTGCTGGGGAAGCACGGGAAATTGTAAAACTGGCCAGCGGTAAAGCCGTCATGGAATGCATCGATGTAGTCGATCAGGAATTGTTGCGCGCCGTCCTTGTTGTCAGCGAAGTCCCAGATGACGTAGCAATCCATGACGTGCTCGGCGGCGATGCGGCGAACCGGCCCCTTCAGCGCCGGGCTGATCATGATCTTGCTGTCGATAGGCAGATGCTCCCTTTCGGATTGGCGAGTGATGGAGATGGCATTCGCGACGAAAGAAACGCGGCCGGCGAGCATGGCCTGGTTGTTGGATGGCGGAGTCCAGGTAAAGACCTCCGGAGTCTCGGATTCCTGATAGAGAGCCTTCATGAACTTCAGGGCTTCGACGGTTTCCTTGGAATTGATGGTGACATTGCCGGCTTCATCCTGCTCGGCGCCGCCAAAGGACCAGAGCAGCGCGCGCATGGCCATGCTGGTATCGAGTTCTTGAGAGAGACCAAGGCCGCAGGGATGGCCGGAGGTTTCGCGAATTTTCTTGGCGCCTACGCGCAGATCTTCCCAGGTATCGGGACCATTCGGGAAACCCGCGTCGGTCCACCAGTCCTTATGCCAGTTGCCGGGATCAGGGACGTAGGAATCGGAGAAAGCGAAATAGCGCTTGGTCTTTGGATTGTAAGTGGATTTGTGCGCGAGATCGATTTTCTTGCCGTGCTTCTTTTCCACTTCCTGGTACACATGGGACATGTCAATAGTTTGCTTCTCGTAGGCCGCGGGCGGCGAGAGCAGCATGAAAAGGTCGTGCCCCTTCTTTGCAGAGGCCTCGGAGGCAGCCTTCGCGGAAAGATCAACAAGGTTGATGTGATCGACGATGACGTTCGTGTCGTGCTTTTGTCCCCATTGCTTGCAGAAGGTTCCGTCGAACCAGGTGTCGTACGCGGGGACGAAATGGCTCCACTGAAGAATTTTCAGCGTTTTTTGTTCTGCTGCCGTGCGTTCCGGGAACAGAAAAAATGGGCCGGAACCCACGCCCGCTGCGAGGGCGCCGCTCCCGGTCAACTTGAGAAAGTCTCGGCGTGACAGCCCTTCCTGTTTTTTCTTTGCCATGTTGCTACCCTCCGAGGAACAACTGGGCCCGGCAAGCTCACTTCAAGGATGAAAGGAGCTTGCCCGACCCGATGATGCTACTGCGCGGGCGCGCGAGTCAATCGCTTGAAACTGCCGTGGAGTGGCCGCCGACTTCGTCCCAGACTTTAGAACGTAAAGATCGTACCGCCCTCCGACCTGAGATCGCACCAGGTACGAGCGGGGATGCCGCTAAACAAAGGCAAGGTACCCGTCGGAACGGGCGCAGCGTTGGTTTCGTAGAGCGACCGTTTGAAAGCGAAAGTCACCCAGTTGTTGAGTTTGTAGTACAAGGGGCCGACAGACATAAAACTTCTATGCCGCGCGCCCGCTGCCATTGGTCTGAACTTGCGTCGTATACGGACCTCCGGTCCGCGCCCCAGGTTCAGCCTGTTACCGCCCGATGTTGAGATGTTTTCCTTCCGAGGCCGACGGGCCCCGCGGAGCCGCACTCCCAAGGGCTCCGCGGGGCCTCCGCTGACGTTCGGTTCGCTCAGAATGTGAAGATCGTTCCGAACTCGTTGCGCCACGAGTGCGCCTGAGTTGCCGGAATGCCTCGGAA
>QHZB01000170.1 GCA_003224525.1 Acidobacteriota bacterium
CCTAAAGGCCCATGGCCCTTCAATCGGAGACTTGGCATCAGAAAAGTACGGAGCCAACAGTCGGCTCCATAAGATCAGGTCTCACATGGCTGGATCGACAGTGCCCGCTGGTCCGACGCTCAATCCTCCCAACCTATCTCAAAAAGAAGATTCGACAGTTCGAGTTGGTCTTTCGCCCATGGACTCATCCTCTCGACCATTCCATCTGGCATCAAGTCCGTCCTCCAATGGTCCGTCGGCATTGTAAAGAGGTGCGAGATAGATCCCATGCCTTGCGGCAATTGTCTCAATCTCGTCGACCCGCTCCTGAGTGATGAATCCTCTTCCCTGAGAGAAAGGCTCGAACCGGTGTTCCAAAGCAAGAGCCATGCCTTCGAGTAGACGGCCATGAACCACATCGGGGCACGGATGCCGATTCAGAATTCCATGAAAATCCGGCGCGAACCTCATTCCGCCAGTGATCTGTCCCAGACCTCCGAAGAAGACTGTGGCGCCGAGCATCTGCGCGCCTGGGGAGAGGTTCTTCGGGTAGCCCGCATCGCAAACGAGTGCGTTGGGCGCGATCCGGCCTAACAAAGGCGAAGGGGACGCCAGACTCGCGGCGCAGATCACGACGTCAGCCTCTGCGGAGAATCGCTGGAGATCGGTTTCGATCTCCACCTGAACTCCATTGGCTTCCAACTCGGCGGCGAGCCTGCGTAGTCGCTCCACTTTGCGCGCGCTGAGTAGCACGCGCCTCACGAGAGGCGCCAAACAGCGGGCGCAGCCGGAACCCACATCGCCGGTTGCTCCAACGATGAGCAGCGTAGATTTGCGGATGTTCCGATTCTCCAGCGCGCACATCTTCTGGATGCCCTGAACGATGAAGGCAACGGTCAACGTATTACCTGTCGTAAAGACCGTATCGTGTCTATCCGGAAGCTGATCGAAGTTGCCCTCGATCAGAATGGAGCTGAATCCGCCGAGACTCACGATCTTCGCTCCTGCCTGGATCGCACAGGCCGCCGCCGCTCGCACGCGGGCTATGTTCTCGTGCACGTAGGCGGCTTCCAGTCGATCGGGAGGAATGAAGGAGTCGATGTACAGGCCGCGCGCCTTCGCGCCGGCAATCGATCCGATGTCAACATGACAGACGGCTCTGGGCGGAATCCATGGAAGGATGTCCTTGATCTCGTCGTCCGGCAGAGGCGTACGCTCGGGTCCGCGCAGGACAGTAAGCACGTCCGCAGCCGCTCGCCAAGTCTCCGGATGCCCGATCAGAGCGAAATCGGCGTCGCTCGTCCGCGCTCGCGTAGTTATACCGGCAACTGCGTCACCCATCTAAGTGTTACCTCCCCGGGTATGCCCAGCATGTCCAGCGTTTTCAGATACTGTTGCAGCGACGCTCCGCGAAGCTCGGCTGCCGACAAGCTGACCTCGAACAGTGATGGCTTCACACAGCTGGCGTGGCACACTTCGCAATGTCCATCCTTGCATTCCTTCGCCAGCATCTGCGCGAGGGTGGTCATCACCTCCAGATGCAGCCGGTAGACCTTGTCGTCGAAGCGCTGCGCGTCGCGGGCTCGCTCCGCTCTGAGAATCGCTATGGCGTGGTCGACGTGGGCTTCTTCCTCGGCTGCGATGCGGGCAAAGGTCCCGCCTAGGCTCCCCGGCCCCACCTTCCCAACGCATGAATAGCTAGCGACGGCGAAGGATTCCAGCATGATCTCCTGGACGATCAGGCAGCCGATAAAGTCGCGCTCTGTGATGCAACGCAAGAATGCGTCGCGGAGCCGCTTCCAATGCTTTGCTTCGACGTTATTGGTGATCTCCACTCCAATCTTGCGGCCCTCGGTAGCGAACGCTACGGCATGCCCCTGTTCACCCTGCGCATGCTCCAATGCATCGGTTATTTCTGCGGGATCCTCACACATCTCCGATAAGGAGATGTAGTTCATCGCCGCG
>QHZB01000171.1 GCA_003224525.1 Acidobacteriota bacterium
TATGGCGAAGCCAAACGATCTGGTTCAAGGAACGCTCGACCTCTTAATCCTGAAAACGGTCTCGCTCGAACCTAAACACGGGTGGGCCATTGCCAAACGCATCCAGCAGATTTCGGGTGAGGTGCTTCAAGTGCAGCAAGGCTCGCTGTACCCAGCTTTGCACCGTTTGGAACAAAAAGCCTGGATCAAGGCCAAGTGGAAGGAAACGGAGACGGGCAGACAAGCCAAGTTCTATTCCTTGACCGCCGCAGGACGCGCGCAGCTCGAGAAAGAAGCCGAAAATTGGAATCGGTTATCCGCGGCGATCAATCTTGTGGTGCAAACGACGTAGGAGTGAGATGCCATGGTGTGGGCTCATCGATTCTGGCTGCGGTTACAGACTTTGTTTCGTCGAGATCGAATCACTCAGCGATTAGACGACGAAATTCAATTCCATCTTGACCAGCAAATCGCCGAGAACATCTCCGCAGGCATGAACGTGCAAGAAGCCCGCTACGCGGCGATGCGGACTTTCGGCAATCCTACCTTCCTGAAAGAAAAAGCACGCGACACCTGGGGCTGGCTCTGGCTGGAACAATTCGCCCAGGACGTTCGCTTCGGCGCACGCCTGCTGTTGCACTCGCCGCTGTTCACCGCCGTGGTCGTACTCTCGCTGGCGCTGGGCATTGGATCCAACGCGGCGATCTTCAGTATCGTGGACGCGCTCATGCTGCGCCAGCTTCCAGTGACGGCGCCAGATCAGTTGGTGCTGCTGTCGCAGCGTACGGCTCAAGAAGCCGACTATGCCTGGAGCTATCCGCTGTACGAGCAGTTTCGGGATCATGTTGACGCGCTAGCCGGCGTGCTTTGCATCGCCGGTGGCGGCAAGACGCGAGCGACGTTCCATTCGGTGGTTAGCGATTCTCAACCTGAGCTCGTCGAGCGTCAAGACGTTTCAGGGGGTTATTGGTCGGTGCTGGGCGTTCGCGCTGCGGTGGGCCGCATGTTCACAGAGGAGGATGATCAGCTCGGCGATCCACACGATGTGGCGGTGATCAGCTATGCGTTCTGGAAGAACCGGTTCGACCTCGATCCACATGTGATCGGGCGCACCTTCATTCTGTACAACACGCCCTTCACCATCATCGGGGTGGCGCCGCTGCAGTTTCGTGGCACCCAGCCCGATGAGCAGCCGCAGATATGGGTTCCAGTCACGACGAGGAAGCATTTGCGGCCGGGCTTTCGCGCCTTCACAGAACACGGGTCGTCCTGGCTCACCGTCATCGCACGTCTGCGTCCTACCGCGACCTCTGCGCAGGTGCGAGCGCAACTCGACACGCTCTTCCAGGTGGATCACCGCGAGCAGTTAAGGCGCTGGGGCTCACAGCTCACTCCGCAGCAACTCGCCGAAGAACAGACGCGTCACGTCGAAGTCGAGTCGGGCGCCAACGGTTTCTCATGGAATCGCGACAGATACTCGCGTTCGCTCTACGTTTTATTGACGATTGGCGGGCTGGTGCTGCTGATCGCGTGCGTGAATGTCGCCACCCTGCTGCTGGCGCGCGCGGCGGCGCGGCGGAGGGAAATTGCCGTCCGGATATCGATCGGTGCGGGGCGCTGGCGCCTCTGCCGCCAACTGCTCACGGAGAGCGTACTGTTATCCGTCGCTGCGGGCGCGTTGAGCGTCGTGGTTGCGATCTGGGGCAGCCGCATGCTGGTGGGATTCGCTTCGGGCGACGAACCTCTGAAGTTGAACCTTGCGCCCGACTGGCGCATGTTCGCGTTTGTGACCGGGCTTGTTATCGTCACGGGCATATTGTTCGGCGTCGCTCCGGCGCTGCGTTCGACGCGCATGGATATGAGCCCAGTGTTGAAGCCGGCCACCAGCGGGATACTCGTTGCCGACAAGCTGGGGCTTCGACTGGACAAGAGCCTGATCGTCGCGCAAGTCGCGCTGGCGCTGCTGATGGTCACAACTGCCGCGCTGCTCATCCGCACTCTGGAAAGGCTGCGCAGCGTGGAGACCGGCTTCGATCGCGACCATGTACTGCTCTTCTCGCTCGACCTCGGCCCAAGCTATGACAAGTTGGCAGTGCGGTGGGGCCTTTACCATCGCATTCTGGCGGAACTCCAGCGGCTGCCCGGCACCGTTGCTGCAAGCTTTTCCATGCTCCCTTACCTTAGCCATAGTGCGTGGACCGATAACCTGGTCCCTGACGGGTATGTGCGCGGTAAGGACGAAGATGTCGAATGTTATGGCGTGACGGTGGGCCCGGATTTCGCCAGGGCTGCCGGTTTGAAGCTGCTGGCCGGGCGGGACTTCGGATTGGAAGACCAGCCCGAGCACCCACCCGCGGAGCCGAAGCCGGGCGTGGGCCCGCAGCTTCCGCCTGTGGTGATCGTTAGTGAGAGCCTAGCGCGCTACTACTTCGGCCAGCAGGACCCCCTCGGGCGTTATCTCCACTTCGACTCTCCGGATGCGGAGGCACCGCAGGGGCGCATGCGCATCATCGGCGTCGTGAACGACACCAGCTACCGCAGCTTGC
>QHZB01000121.1 GCA_003224525.1 Acidobacteriota bacterium
ATACGACATCACTCCATAGAGTCCAACGGCAGCCAGTAGCAGCGCGAATACCGCAAACGCTGCCAGCATCGTGCTGGAGAAGCGCTCACGCGCCAGCGAGTCGTAGAGACGGTCCTGCATAGTGCGGATTCCGTATACGACCACGGTTGGATCGATACTGTGGATTTCTTGCACAATGGTGCTCGACAAGCTGGCGGGATCCGCAAAGGAAGTGCGCGCCACGAGGTACAATCCCCGGTCGGGCGTTTGCTGTTCCGGAAAATAGGTGGCGATCTTCGTATCCGCACCCAACCCATACTGCTTGACGGTGCCGACGACTCCGACGATGGTCATCGGCTTTTTGGGATCGAACCACACATGTTTGCCAATAGGATCGCCATCCGGCCAGAAGCGTTGCGCGAATTTTTCATCGATGATAACGACATCCATGGAGTTCGGGGTGTCGTGTTCTGCAAAGAACCGGCCTTTACGGAGGGGAATCTCCATAGCCCGAAAGTAGTCTGAGCTGGCGATGCGCATGTCAACTTGGAGTTCCTGACCAGGTGGCGGTGTGTAGCCCTGCACGTTGATGCCTCCCCAACCCACGGAACCTGTGAGCGGCAGCGCGGACACCGTGCCTTCGGCCAGAACTCCCGACAAGTGCGCGACACGTGCGTCAATCTGCTGAAACAGATTGGCCGCCGCTTTGTCATCGCGATACTTTGGGTCGCTGGCGACCACTTGCATGGTCAGCAGGCGATCCGTGGTGAAGCCTGGGGGGACACTCTGCAAACGGACGAAGCTGCGGACCAGCAGCCCGGCAGCGATCAACAGCATCAACGAAAGGGCCAGTTCCGAAACGACGAGAAGGCCACGCACGCGATGTCGACGCAAATATAGGCCGCCCTCGCTTTGTCCGCCGCGTCCTCCCGCCTTCAACGACGTGTTCAGGTCTACTCTGACAGCGCGCACGACCGGGGCGAGGCCGAACAAAATGCCGGTGAGAAGCGAAACGCCGAACGTAAACGCGAGGACGCTACCATTAATAGCGATATCTTCCAGACGTGGGATATTCCCTGGGTTCATGGCGCGGACCACATACAGGCTCGCGCGTGCGATTACAAGCCCAGCGGCTCCCCCAAGGAGCGCCGTGAGGATGCTCTCTGTGAGTAACTGACGCGCGACCCGTTGCCATCCGGCGCCGAGCGCGGTGCGAATGGCGACTTCCTTCTCGCGGCTGGCGCCGCGGATGAGCAGCAGGTTTGCAACATTCGCGCACGCTATCAGTAAAACGAGTGTGACTGAACCGAGCAGCACCAGGAGAGCGCGGCGGACGTCACCCACGACTTGCTCCTGCAAACCCACGATATGCATGCCGAACGTGCGGTCGCGCTTGTCCTTCTCGCGAATCCGGCCGGCGATCACGTCGATGTCCGCTTGCGCTTGCTGAATGGAAACGCCGGGCTTCAAGCGCACGAGAATGTTGTAGTTTTCATCTCCTCTCTTCTGCGCGGCATCGGGTCCTAAAGGCAATGGCGCAAACACGTCTATCTTATCCATTGGGCCTTCCGAGGGCATCACTTCAGCATTGAGCATGAACTCGGGCTGGAGCACGCCAGCGATAACTAAGGGGTTTCCGTTGAGCGTGATGGTCGTGCCTAGAAATTTGGGGTCAGCGCTGAAGCGTCTCTGCCACAAACGATAGCTGAGAATGGCAACGTCGGGTTTGCCGGGGCGATCCTCGTCCGGTAAGAGCAAGCGGCCCAGAATCGGCTTTGCGCCGAGCATTCTCAGGAGGCTCGATTGCGCGCGCATGGCCTCAACGCGTTCCGGCTGATCCCGGCCGGTCAATATGAAAGTGCGGCTTTGCGCGAGAGCCATCTGCTCGAAGGAATGGTTTTCGTTCTGAAGATCGATGTACTGACCTGGTGAGGGCCAGTCGCGGAAAATGCCAATCCCGGGCGAGTGCAGCCACACTGCGGCGAGGCGCTCCGGTTGGGGATAGGACAGGGAACGCAGCAGCAATGCGTCGACCACGCTAAAAATCGCGGCATTCGCGCCGATGCCGATCGCGAGAGAGGCCACCATTACGACAGTCAGAATGATGTTCTTACGCAGCATTCGACAGGCGTAGCGAAAGTCTTGCAGCCAAGTGTGCATGAGCCCTCCCGCATTTTCAACGAACGATCATATGACGCGCCGTTATTTTCTCCTACTGACAACTTTGCCGCCGGAAGATGGCAATCCCGGAGTCGGGTATGCCTACATTCCGCATGTTGCACAAATCTCGCGCCTTTACCACTGTGATCAACGTCGCGTTGGAGAACAATCGCGGAAGACCAGACTTCGGGACGACCTAAGGCCGCCAGGAGTACGTATATTTGACAGCGAAACGGTTCTGAGTGAATTGGGCAGGATTGGCAGCCACTAAGCTCGCAAATTGCTGGCCAACCGTGTAAATCACGAACAAATCGCTATCGGGGCGATAGTTCCAGCGGAGACGAATGTTTGCACTCGCCGCCTGCGTGTTCGACGTGTTGACCTGGAAGATCGTGGAAAGTGTGAGAAATCGCGAAAAGGCATAGTTAGTCTGAAAACTGCCGAACACAACCGAGAAATCTCCTCCAGAAATCGGCAAGCGGAAGCGATCCCACTGTTGAGAGAAATTGAAGGACAGCCGCTCACTTGGCCGGTAGGAGGCTCGAATGCGTGCCTCGTTCAAACGGCCATTGTAGTAAGTACCAAAGCGCTCAAAAAAGTGAAGGACCCAGCGGCGATCCTGGGCCGTGCCATACGTCAGTTGGTGTCGCGTCCAGCGATACAAGCCAGGAGGAATAACAACGTTTTTGTAGATGTTAAACGGCGTGACGATTCGCTGCGCAAACACATCGACAATGTCGTCATCGGTGTAAGCCCCGCTGTGGAATTTAGCGACGAACGAAGTTAGCCATTCTTGGGTTTGCAGGGCACCGTGCGTGTCGGGGGCATGGAACATCATACCTTCGAAATTAAGTTCGCGGATGACGCGAATCTTTGGTCGCGGCTTTAGAGTGAGGTCAGCGTAGTCACAGACGCAGTCTGTACGTTCGAGAAACCCAACCTCGGGATTGAAATTCGGACCGATCTTGCGGCGCTCGGCAAGAAATTCTAGCCAACTGTTCTTATAGTTTAGTCCAGCGCCCAGATTGGTCTGACCGCCAGTAACGAGGGGCGAACGCGTCTGAGCGGCATAACCCGTCAAAACAAGGTTTCTCATCAGCACGATCCGCGTGTCGACTCCTCCACTCTGGTTGAAAGGAGGAGCGGTGTTGCCCGCGCGCTTGTCGATGCCCATGAATCCCACATAGGAGCCTCCCGGCAATGAGCGCTTCAACCGGAACACGGCGTAATTTGCGTAAGGATTCGGACCGCTCGAGCGGGTACTCGCGTCCATGAAGCCCACATCAAAACCGGCAAGAGAGCCCGTGATCTTTCCTCCGCCATTCATGGGAACCTGCTGTCCCGTGACTGGATCAATCCCAATCTGGCGGCTGAAAAATAGCAAATCGCCGTAGTCACCCATTGCGAAGTTGAAGATGCCTGCGTTTTCGAGGAAGAATTGCCGCTTTTCAGGAAAGAAGAGCTTGTAGGGCGTCAAGTTGAACTGCTGCGTGTCAACGTCGGCGTCCGCAAAATCGGTGTTGCCCGTCAAATTGGCAACTAGATTCGAGCGGAGGCCTACTTTCACGTCCAAGCCTCCTGTGTAAAGGGCCTGCATGCCTGGAGTGAGGCCTGCCAAGCTCGCGGCAGGGGGCAAATGGTTGAACCCACCCAAGCCGTAGGGCTTCACGATGAACAAACGACCACTGGCAATTTCAGAGATTCCATGCAACTCGCCGGCCTGGCTGATCTTGTTCGCACCAAAGGACCTGCGCCAAGCGGACCAGAGGTCTTGTTCGTTCTTTCGGCGAATGAAACGCTTGAAGTTGATGCCCCACACTACTTCGTTCGTCTGCATGAAGTTTAATGTCGAAAAAGGAATCGCAACGGTAGCGATCCAGCCCCGCGAAGTTATGCGCGCCTCGGAAACCCACACACCGTCCCAACCTGGGTCCCCTTCGCTGCCGTCATCTTCAGGAGGCTGTTCGTCGATAATTAAAGCATCGCGCTGCGTGCCGATGGGATTGAATTGAAACACGTAAGCGTTGCGTCGGTTGTGCGAAGAATCGATCAAGATCTCAAAGTAGTCGTCGAGTTCTTGACTGATATCGCGGTGGAGTTGCGTGGCGGCAATTTTCCCCGGCTCCGAATCAAAACAAGAGATTCCGAAGTAGATTTCGCCTTTCGTATAGAGGATGCGCACCTCGGTGCGCTCCGCGGGCGGCTGTCCTTCGTACGGCTCTCGTTGGCGAAAGTCAGTAATCGGCATGGCGGATTGCCACAGTGGGTCATCAAGAGTGCCATCGAGCTTTGGAGGATGCTCAACGGCAACCGCCTGAGCTATCGGGGCTGGTTCCTGAGTCTTTTTTAATTGAGCGAATAGGCCTGGCACAAAAAACATTAGAATACAGAGGCACAATGCAACGGAAGGAGGGAGCGGAGTGCGCAGAGCATGCGTGTTTCCAACTGGCGCTATGGCTTCCTCCTGTTAATGTAGGGACTGTCAAACCGTTCTGATAATGCTCTGACGACCGGCAGCCGCGCGGGGTCGCAGCGCATCGGCTGAAGCTTGCCGTAGGTGAGGGTTCTCCACAGCCACTCCGCCGGGCCGAAACGGAAGCGCCTCATCCACCAGGCGCTCAACCGAACCTCAAGCAGAAACACGACCAGGCCGACGGGAACACCGAGAAGCGGCCCGACCTTACCGAAAAACCCCAGTCCATAGGCAAGGAGGTCGAAGATAAGTATTTGCAGAATATAGTTGCTCAGCGCCATTCGTCCGACCGGAACAAGCGGCGCGAACCGGACCTTCCACTTCGGCTTCTGTGCCAGCAGAACGATAGCGGAAGCGTAGCAGAAGCAGAGTGCCGGTACGCCGATCTGGATGAACGCGGCATCGCCTATCCACGACCTAGCCCACGGAGCTTGGTAAGTTCCGGGATAGCGAGACACTAGGACACCCACTCCATTGCCCATAAGACCTAAGCTCAGGCCCCACCCAAACACCTTTCGCAAAAATCCAACGTACGTGGAGGCATCCTGAAGAATTCGCCGCCGACCCACATAGAATCCCAATAGCAACAGCGGGAACGGGTAACCCAAAAGGCCAAGGTAAAAACCATCGGAGGAAAAGCCCTCCGCGACCTCCCCCGCATTTTGCACAACGAATTCTTTGAAACTGCCGTGCGTGCGAAGCTGGAGTTCGTCTTCTTTACTCGCAATTTCTTCTGTTTCCGCCTTAGCGTCTGCCTTCCTTGTCGCTTCAACAGTATGCGGATCTGCCAAGCGCCGAGCATGGTTGTAAATTACCGCCGCGTCGTGCGCGGGCCAGTAGCAAACGGACAGGAATGCAGCAGCTAGGACCATTTTCGGCGCTCGACCGCGGAACAGAAACAACAGATACCCAGTCAGGGCATACTCAACGAGCGTCGCATCCCAACTGAATATAACCATGTTCGCCAAACCGAACAGGAGCAAAACGAAGAGCCGCCGAGCGTAAAGTGGAAAAAACCGCACGCCACGAGCTTCGGCGCGATCCATCTGAAGGGCGAAACCCCAGCCGAAGAGGAAAGAAAACAGGGCATGGAATTTTCCAGCGGCAAAGAAGTGCAACAGAGAATAGGCAGCCCGGTCCGCGGTCCCCGGCCAGAGTTTTGTAAACCACCACGTCCAGTCCAGGTCGTGAGAAAAGTTGACGACCAACATGCCGAGAATTGCCCAGCCCCGGAGGATGTCAACCACGTCGATGCGCTCTCCCACGGACATAGGAGTCATCGATTGGGCCGAGTCAGGAATGCGGGCCGAGAATGCCATAAGGCTCACTCTCCCCTTGCGGTCGGCAATTGAAAAGCAGCCGGTATCACTCGGGATTCCTCCGCTGTAAACCGCCGTTCATCGTTGTGGAGATGTGTCGCATCTGGTGACAGTTGACGGCCGGATTTAGACCGGGCAATTCCCCCTTCGATTGCAACCATCCCGTCGTCGTGGCGCGGTCGAGCCGAGGGCCGAGCGCGACGGCCACCACGGCGCGTGGATGCGGCACGCTCAACAAGCGCCAATAGGAGGCCGACCGGTCCCGAAGGCCCGTTGAGAACAGTGCCGCCCCGTCGGACAGTGAAACGGTGATCTCTCTCAGCGGCGCGGTGAGCCCTATGCCGAGCGCCTTCACGTACGCTTCCTTCCTCGTCCAACCATTCAGAAACGCCGACACCGGATCGGGAGCGAGTTTGAGCTCGCGACGCTCGACATCCGAGAACACGAGACGAGCGAGTGATTCGACGTCGCTAATTGGTCGGTGGAGCTCGATGTCCACTCCGACGGCAGCACGATCGGCGAGTGCGATGACCGCGTCGCCTCCGCTGTGCGCTAGGTTGAACTCAACGTGTCCCCGACCGCCCTCAAGCATCGGCTTGCCGTTCCTTCCATACGAGAGCCGGATAGTGGCTGGTGAGCAACCTAGCCGATCGGCAAGCACACGTCGTAAGGTGGCCCGTCCAACAATGTAGCGCGCTCGGTGCAAATCCGAGTGGAACCGCTCCGCCCTGGCGAGTTCATCGCGTGAGAGCCCCTGCCTGAAGCAATTGAGGGCATCGGCAGTCACATCTAGGTCGACGTACCACAAGTCGAGAGACGTAAATGACGCGCCAACGCGTATGCTCCTCGTCGCGAGACTCGGCCGGCGTATGTGCTCTCCCAATGGCCCGCAGTCCAGGTCGCTGAGAAAAGCGGCATAGGATCGCTGGTCCGGAATCACAGGCTCTGTGATCGAATTAGACATTGCGGTCTCCGTTGCGTTGGAAGCGATCATTAGCCGCCGGTCGTCTTGATCGTTGGCGAGGAGTTGGCCAGGCGCACTGCATCGGCCATCGCCACAAGCACTTCGCGCGGGCCTTCGAAGGGCTCCCTGGCGTGCGCGGTGCGGACGTTGTCCACAAGCATCAGATCGCCGGCCTGCCACCGCTCGCGTGCGGTGTTGGCTTCGTAGGTCTCGTTGATCAACTGCACGATGTCCGCGCCGATCGGGTCCCCATTGCCGAAGCGGGTATTGAACGGCAGCCCGTCCTCGCCGTAGGAATCCACGAGGTATTCGCGCACCTCCGCGTCTATCGTCCATTCGTTGAGGAACGCAATCTGGTTGAACCAGCACCGCTGGGCGGTGAGCGGGTGACGCACGACGGCGCTGCGGCGCTGCCGGGTGCACAGCGCCCCGTCGCCTTGCCAGTCGAACTCGATCGCGTGGGCACGGCAGTAACTCTCAACAGCGTGACGGTCGTCAGTGCCAAAGGCTTCAGCGACCGATGACCCGATGTCGTTGTTGTAATTGCGAATCAGGAGCCAGCCTAACCGCTCAAAGCGCTCGACCAAGTCGGCGGGCAGTGCGTTGAGGACAGTCGGCGAGTCGGCCACCGGGGTTGCGCCTCCGTCCGTCGCCGGAACGAGGCACGCGAACAGCATGAGCCCAGGGGGCTCGAGTGTGTAGCTGAGCTCGTGGTGCATGCACATTTGGTGGTTCGGCGGCCACTTCGACGCGGAGTATACGCCCTGAACGTAGCGCTGCCGGGGCGCGAAGGCCTCCGTCTCAGTCATCAGATTGCCAAGCTGCCGAAAAACCGTGTCAATCTGGGCCACGTCACGGAGCCCGAGACCGCGCACTAGGAGTGCGCCGTGTTCGGCGACCAAGGAGCGCAGCGCGTTGCGGTAATCGGCTGCCCAGCGCGCTGCTTCGCCGACCGCCTCAACCCGCAGCACTGGCGGCTTGCCGGGTTGCACGTCCACGTTGAGCAGTGAGGTTGAAGATAAGTTCGTCATTTCAACGGCGCCATTCGTCTTGTTGAGCGGTACTTGCGCTGGTCTCCGCGCAGCGAGCACTTCCGACAGTCACTGGAGCTCCCCGCTCGAGCCAGCGATCAATCAGCTCCGCCTGATCGGCGAGGACCGGTTGAGCGAAGATGTCTTTGAGGGACACCGTACGGCCAAGGGCAATCACAAGCTTGAGAGCGGAGAGCGATGTGCCGCCGAGATCGAAAAAGTTAGCGCGTCTGCCAATCTGTTCCTTGGGGATACCGAGCACCTTCGCCCACCCGGCTGCGAGCCGACGCTCCGTCGCCGTATTTGGCCCCTCGTGGTCCTGCTCGGCGACGTCCAACTCTATAGCCAGCGCCGCCAACGCCTTCTTATCCACCTTGCCGTTGCCCGTTAACGGCAGGCCTTCCCTCAAATGGAACGCCGTCGGCAGCATGTACTTCGGAAGCGAGTCGCCCAGCCGGTCCCGCAGCGAGGCGGCATCGAGTGGCCCGTTGCCCGCGTAGAAGGCCACCAGGCACTTGCTGCGGCCAGGTCCCTCGGTGACGACGACCGCGGCCTCGCGCACGCCTGGCACCCTCAGCATTGTGTTTTCGATCTCGCCGATCTCGATTCGAAAGCCCCTGATCTTCACCTGGGAATCCCGGCGGCCGAGGAACTCCAGCTTGCCGTCGGGCAACCAGCGGCCGTAATCACCGCTGAGGTAGAGTCGTTGGCCAGCGCGGTGCGGATCCGCCATGAATGCTCGCCGTGTGCGCTCTGCGTCGTTGATGTAGCCGCGGCCGACGCAGACGCCTGAGAAGACGATCTCTCCTGGGGCGCCGAGCGGCACGGGTGCGAGATGCTCGTCCACGACGTAGACGGACACGTTGTTGACCGGGCGGCCGAGCGGCACTCGCTCTCGCTCCGGCACGCGATCCATGACTTCGTGGTTGGTATCGTCCGACGTCTCCGTCAGTCCATACGCATTGACCAGCTTGATCGCGGGCAAGGCCCGGAACCAGCGCTGCACCAACTCCTTCTTCAGCGCCTCGCCCGTGACCGAAACGAACCGCAGGTCTGGCAGCTCGTGCGAGTGCTCCTCTAGATACGACAGAAGCACTTCGAGGTAGGACGGCACGACCTGCACGACGTTGACCCTGCCGTCAATGATCTTGTCGATGAAGCGTCGGGCGTCGAGGATCACCTCTTGCTCGACGAGCAGCGTCCGTCCGCCAACCAGGACGGCAGACAACAGTTGCCACAGCGAAATGTCGAAGCACTGCGGCGCCGTCTGGGCCACCGCGTCCCCCGCGCCGATCTTCAGGTCGTCGATCTTGGCGAAGAGGTGGTTCAAGAGACCCGCGTGCTCGCACATTGCGCCCTTGGGCTCTCCGGTGGAGCCGGAGGTGAAGTAGATGTACGCGAGTTGTTCGGGCGCGACTTCAATTCCGAGATCGCCCTCGGGATGGCCCTCGTTGTATGCCGCTTCGATAAAGAGTGTCTCAACTCCGGGCAGCGATGCGAGAGCCTGACCAAGCGTGGCGGTGCTGCCGCGTTCGGTGAGCACGAACCGACAGTCGGCCCGGGAAAGTGTCCTGGCGATGCGGTCGGCCGGGAAATGCGGCTCGATGGGTAAGTACGCGCCGCCAGCTTTGAAGATCGCAAGCACGGCGGCTATCCAGTCCAGATTACGCTCGGTCACGACGCCTACGACCCCTTCGCGAGAGAGCTCCCGCGCCAACAGGGCTCGGGCCAGCTGATTGGCACGGCCGTTGAGCTGCCCGTAGGTCCACTGCCTGTCGCCGTGCACGGCCGCCACGGCGTCCGGGTGTGCCCGTGGCAGCCCTCTCTGCCGTCCGGCGAGGCCATGCAGTTGAAAACGCAACTCCTCGGAGGAGAGCAGGGTCTGTCGTGCGTGTTCGGAATCCGGATCGGCCGCGATCAGAGCCAGCGCGGTGAGGTGGTAGCCGGAGATCCGGGCGGCGCACTCTGCGTCCAGCACGTCCGTTTTGTAGCGTAGTCGCAACACGAGCCCGTTACGCTCCAGGAAGGCGACGCGCAGTACGCTTTGCTCCAGTAACTCCCCACCCCCGCGCGCACCCAATTCGAAAACAGTTTCAAATACAGGATCGCTTATGCCTAACTCGCGTCGGAGATCGTCAACTGAAAAATGTCTGTGCGCCAAGAGTTCCGCTTCGGCTCGAGAAGCGTCCAGCAGTAGCTCGCGCCACGAGCGAGGTCCAAGCATGATCCGAATTGGCAGCGGCGACCCTATCTCTAAGGCGTAGCCGGTGCACACCTCGGACTCGCCCGAGAGTGCGCCAAGCACCTTGGCATGAGCCGTCAGTAGCACCGAGCTGAGCGGCATGGCGAGCTGGTCTGCGAGTCGGCACAACGCCGCCGCGAGTTCGTCGGGGATTCTGGTCTCGTGTTCGCTGACGCTGGCCACCGGATCGAGGGTCCACCGCGGGAGAGCGATGAAGCCACCGGCGAGGAGTACACCGCGCCAAAACTCCCGCTCGTCACCAAACGCCGTCCCTCCTCGATGCCGTGTGACGTTGCTCATCTTCACATCTCCCTCGCCGGGTTGCCGCCCCACCGCGCGTGCGGCGGGACGTACTCTCCCTTCATCAGGAAGGAGTCTGCGGCGAGCACTGATCCGTCGCCCATCGTCACGCCGTAGTGGACGAAGGCGCCAACGCCGATCGTGCAGCCGGCACCGATCTTGGTTCGACCAGACTTAAAAGTGCCATCCTCCTGCGACTCGCACTGGATCAGGGATTGGTGATTGAGAACACACTCATCCCCAAAGGTGGTCAGGGTCGGTTCGGAGATGTAGACTCCGTCGTCGAAGACCCGCTTGCCCATCCGGACACCGATCAGCCGCCAGAGTACGGGCAGGAACGGCGTGCCGTCGAAAAGGTGGAAGAAGTTGATCGGGTGCAGCTTCCAGACGCGCTCGACCCACCAGAAGCGTGAGTCGTAGATGGAGCAGATGGACGGCGGTGGCGGGCTGAGCTTTTCGAAGCAACCTTCCACTATGGCGTAGTAGACCGCGGCGACGACTGGGCTGAGCGCGAACAGCAAAGCCATGGCCGCGTTTGCAAACATCCCCTCGAAGAATTCGATCGCGGCCAAGTCTATGAGCACGACCAAGAAGACCCCAAGCCAACGTGTGAGCAGAAAGATACCGATCGTCCGAAGGTTGAACCGATTCTTCGCGGCAAGCCCGCGGGCGAGCGCTTCCCCCGTCCGAAGATGGGCGTATCGGCTGTCGCGTTCGACCGAACGCGGAATCTCGATAGGTGGCGAGCCCAGGAGGCCCACTCCTTCGCGCACCTTGCCGTCGAGTGGAACCATCGCCTTTATCGCGAGGAGGCAGTTTTCAGCTGTCCTCCCTCCCGCGGGGTAGTTGACGTAGTTGCCCAGGAAGTTGCGGGGCCCGATCGCCGCTCGAGACACTCGGAATGAGGTGCTCGACACTTCGTCATTGATCACGTTCAGCCCGTCGGCGATCATCGTGCCGCTGCCGATAGAGTCTGCACGACTGGGGACAGCCGACATCCCAGCCACTGTAAGTAGTTGACGATGTATGAGCTGTCACCGAAGAGAACCCCGAAGAACTTCTGCCTGCCCAGGCCAGCGATCACCCGGTGCACCGCGTGGTGGAAGCCATAGAGCGGATAGACCGTTCCCGGTTTAATAAACACGCGTAACACGCGAGGAACCGTGCCGACGGCCAGGAGGCCGAGAAGCGTCGCGCCGAAGAAAAGAACGACTGAGAAGGCGAGCGCCACGATGACGAGCCCGCGAACCGTCAACGCTCCGGCCCCGGATTTCACGCCGGGGACCAGCACCTCGACCAACGACGACACCCCGAGAAACAGCAGACCGAGGCCCGCCTCGAGAAGCGGCGCGTACAGGAAGAGAGTTCCGATCAAGGTGAGGGCGGCAGAAGTGGCTCGACGCAGCCTGCCGCACCGAGCCGGCGCGATTCTCACGTAGCTCGTATCGGTACGCCGTGCCGGAGATCCGTGCCACCGCTCGCCGACCGGCACCGACTGGCCGCGGTGCAAGGATGAGGTGTGGCCGAGCTGCGCCCCATCGCCCATCGACGTGTCGATGTCGAGCACGGCCATTTCGCCTACGAACACGTCACGACCGAGGGTCACTGATCCGATCTCGATTCGACCGGCCTGTGCCCTGTAGCAGTGGAAGCTCGACTCTCTGCGGATCACTGTTCCTGCGCCGATCGTGAGCAGGTCCGTGCACACCGGTATCTGCCCGGAGAGGATCACGGTGCTGGGCCCCACCTTCGCGCCCATCGCCCTCAAGTAGAGCCCATACAGCGGCGATCCGACAAACAGATAGACGCCCGGGTTCGACCGGATCAAGGTCTTCACGATCCAGAAGCGGACGTACGCAAGGCTCCACAGGCGGATCTGCTGGGGCGTCCAACGACCGATGAGCAACCACTTCGCTACGATCGGTACGGTGCACACGACGAGGAACCCCACACCGCTGTAGCTTTCGACACCCTTCGATCCTGCCACCATCCGCTGGTAGCCCTCGACGCCGGCAAGGACGCCGACGTACGAGTATCCTAAGTAGAACAAGGTCTGGAGCGCCCCACAGAGCAGGTACTCTCTAGTGCTCGTCGAGGTCGGTACCTCCAACGCTTTGGCCGCCGCCGACTTACTAGGTGCGGGCGCAGCGTCGGGTAGCGCGGCCGCCAGGCTACGGATCGTCGGATGCCGGTAGATGTCCTGCATGGATACCGGCGGAAAGTCCCCTCGCTTCCGCACTCGCGCGCAAAATTTGGCCATCACCAAGGAGTCAGCACCCAGGTCGTCAAAGAAATGGCTGTCCACCGACACACGGTCGATGCACAGGATCTCGGCGAGCAGCTCGGCGAAGACGGCTTCGACGCCGGTGGGCGCGGAGCCGTGCCTCTCGTCGGTCACCAGCGAAGACTTGGGCATTGTAGCCACCTCAATGGGACGAGCCCGCCCTCATCGCGCGGTCTCATAGAAGAAGTCTGTTAAGCGGTGGTCCTGGCCGGCGGCCACCGCCTTGTCGTACACCCACTTGCCGACCGCCACATCGAGGACCCCCAGGCCGAAGGGGGAGAAAATGATCGGACAGCTGCGATCCACCGATTTGCGTCCCAACATGATCTCGGCGAGAGTGCCGGTCACGAAGTTTCGGTTTCCAGTCTTCTGCTCGGTGAGGTGAGGGGAGGTATTCGCCTTCATGACGTGCTCGACGTCGTCGACCACATTCTGGGACCGGAGGAGGATCTCCGGTGAGAGATCGCGAAGGGAAATATGCAGCACGACCGGGTTGTGCTCGAAGAGGGAAGCGTCGGTGACGTATGGCGTGGACGCGACAGTCGTGAAAAGGATTAGGTCAGAGGCCCTCATCAGTTGTGTCAGCTCGGGAACGACTGCGACGGCGCGGTGGTGCTCGGGGCGGCACGCTGTGTTTCTGAATTTCTCGCTCTCGACAGGCGACTTGTCATATAAGCGAACTTCTTCAATCTCCCATCCTGTGTCGACCAGGAAGTCGTAGACGTACCGGGCGATGAACCCGGTGCCCACGATGCCCAGCGAATGCGCTCGGCGCGATTGCCCAGTCAGCCAGTCGGCGGCAAGAGCAGCTGACGCGGCCGTTCGGGCCGCCGAGATGATCGAGCTTTCAAGGAAGGCAAAGGGGTACCCGTTTTCGTAGTTATTGAGTACGAGCACGGCCGACGCGCGCGGAAAGCCCCGCTGGACATTGCCGGGATAACTGGCGATCCACTTAAGTCCCGCCACGTGGAAGCCGTCTCCCAGGTAGGCCGGAAGCGCGATGATCCTGCAATCGGGCTTATCGGGGAACCGCAGGAAGTAGCTGTCTGGGTTGACGGATTGTCCGTCTGCGTGCGCGAGATACGCGTTCTGGACAATGTCGATGCAATCGGCCCGATGAGCTCGGATGATGTCGAAGACAATCTTGCCGTTGATGATCGATAGCTCGAAGTGCATGCCTTCCTCGCTTCGCTACTCGAGCCTGCTCGCCCACGTGGGATCGAAGACCGTGTCAAGGTAGGGCGTGCCGCGGTCCGCGCACAGGAACAGCACGGTGGGGTACTTGTATGCCGGAATCCTCGCGGCATACCGCTTGACCGCCGCGAACGCCGTCCCACTGGAGCCGCCCACGAATAGTCCGTGGGTCGTGAGGAGTTCCCGGCACGCTTCAACGGTCTCGCACTCGGATATCAAGACAACGTCGTCAATCTCGGCCTGCGACAGCAAAGGCGGGACGATGCTCGATCCA
>QHZB01000172.1 GCA_003224525.1 Acidobacteriota bacterium
AGCCAAATCGTCGCCGGCCAATTTGATCTTGATGTGGGTCAGGCCGTTGTAGCGAATCCAACCCGACAAAGTCTCAGGCAAGCCGTCGTCCTTCCATTTTCCGAGATCCGAGTCTTCGATAGCATCCGAGGCTCCGACCGAATGATAGAGAGCCAGTCGTGCGCTCGGCTCCTTCAACAGATATCGATCCAGGTGTTCGCCTTTGAATTCCGGCCCCAGATAATGCGACAGATCGTGCGTCATGAAATCACTTCCATAGGTACCGTAAGAGCTGAGGCCATGAACTTTTCCGAAGGCATCGTGAAGGGCCGCATCAAAGGCGCTGGCTGTAACCAGCACGCACAGTTTCGGAATAGGCTCTTCGAGTTGCAGGCGACGGGAAACTTCATCTGCTGCCTTCAAGTAATCCGGTTCCAAGGCCACATTGATGTCGATCGGGTGGCCGGTCTCCTTGAAGGACGCTGTAATATTTCGAACGCGCTCGGCCAGGGCTTTCATTGCTCCAAGCGTCTTGTCGTAAGACATTCGCTGCGAAGGAAATGACCAGACGTTCCCCATCGGCATAGAGCCAAAACCATGAGCCGAACGGCCATTTGTGAGATGCGCGACGCACCGCACGTTCAAGATTGTGGCGCGGTCCACTTCCTTGCCGGCGAACTTGTACGGAGTTCGATACCGAAACTCTTCATAGTCGTAGGACACGTCATCAATTCGCATTTCGATTGGCTTTGTCGTTAGAGTGTGGAACGTATTCCAGCGCCGAAACGCAAGGGGGACTGAAAGCGAGGCCAAAGGCGCGGTGCGCAAGAATTCTCGCCGGCCGAGTTGGTTGCGTTTCTGGAGTCGCCGCTGGTTCTTAGCGCTCACCTGCGATCGCTCCGTAGCCTTCACGCAAGCGTGTCTTAAGGAATTGGAGATCTCGCTGGAGTGCGGCGACAATGTTCTTCTCTCTTGCCGCCGCAGTTTCCCCCGCGACGTCGTATTCGAGGTGCAGCGAGACGGGGCCTTGAAAACCGCCAGCCGCCAGCGCATTCACAAAATACTTCCAGTCCACCATGCCTTCTCCTAGTGGACAGTTGCTCGCCACCCAGCCCGTCTCCGTTTTCTGCCATAGGAAATCTTTGGCGGCAACCATCTTCAGTCGAGGCATAACCAGGTTAACTGCAATCTTCCAACCGCCCACCCCGCCTTCTGCCACCGCATGACGCGCGTCGAAGTAGAAGCCAGCCCACTTGGAATCAAGCATGTCTATAACCGAGGCTATGTCCCAAACCGGCGCTCCGATGTACTCCTCGTGGTTATGGTAACCCGCTTGAATTCCGTATTGTTTGCTGAGGGCGACGAGACCGCGGAATTGACTGGCCGCCGATTCAAGTTCACGCCGCACGTTGATCATCTTATATTCGTAATAACCCGGCTTGAAGAATGGAATCGAAAGCTTGGCCGCTGCCGAGAGGATTGCGCGCGCTGCCGGGTCGTCCGCTGAGGTGACCTCTGTAGTGATCATAGGAACATCTAACCCTTCTTCGCGTATCGCTTCGACTGCTTTGGGCAGATCTTCGGTAGCACGCTCTGGCTGTACATGTCCGCCCCTGCGTACCGTCAGGTCAATTCCGCCGAATCCCACACTCTTGGCAGCCTGAGCCAGTCGCTGCCAGCCCATGCCTGGGAGTGGCTTCGAGAAGAGGCAAAGCGTTCCGGTATAACCACCGCCAGGATGGAATACTGAGGCTTCGGCCATACCAAGAGATACAGAGCACGCCGCGGCAGAGCATGTGCCAATAAAGTCTCGCCGCGAGAGTTCTATGGACATGATTCTCTCCTTCTATTTCAGCACTATATCTGGCTTCCTCACTTCGGGGAAAAACTCAATCTGACGAGAGTCCCTACCCTTTGTGAAGAGCGCTCAGCTGCGCCGCTGCCGCGCTCTATCTGACTGCTGCTGTGAATTCACGATAGAACGGAGTGGTGTCCTGACCAGGCCTGCGATCTTTTATGTGTATGGCTTGAGCTGCCCCCTGTTGGCTGAACGCTTCGAGCGCGCGGCGGTATTCGTTGGTGACCTCACTGGCAGGCAGTTCATGCCCCATTGGGTCCGTCCCATTCACAATCCAGACATCGCGCGGCGCCATGGCGGCTACCAAATCCTGCAAATCGTAGTACTTCAACATCCCGGGAGCAACGCCTTCTAGGATGCGCCGGCTGACCCTGCTGTTTACAACTGACTCGTAGGAAACCAGCATGCCGTCCAACATTACCCTTCGGATCTTGCCATCAAGTACTGCGGCGTACAGCAACGGCAAGGCGCCCTCGTCCTTACCGTAACCGTAAACTTGATTTGCATCGACCTCCTTGCGCGAGGTGAGAACATCGACGCCGCGCGAGATATCTAAAGCGCGCATCCCGGCCATGGTCTTGCCGACAAGAAGAGCCGTCATAGTGTCATTGAAATCCCCAAAATAGTGGTCGAATTCTCTACTGTTCACGTCCGTTTCTACTCTGGTTTCTCCCGTTCCCCTCATGTCGATGGAAAGTACAACCGTCCCCGAGGCCGCGAACTGCTCCGCCTCCGACGCTGAAGCCGCTTTGCCATCACCGGTGACCATAAGCACTGCAGCCTTCTTGCTAGCGCCCGCATCGGGAACATACAGCAGCGATGGAACGAAGATGCCGGGCTCGCTCTCATAAATCAATTTTTCGATACG
>QHZB01000122.1 GCA_003224525.1 Acidobacteriota bacterium
CGCCGCGACACGAGGAAAGGCGCTGCCTGAGAGGCCAACCTTCCAGCCGTACTGAGGAAAACTCGCCGTACGGAATGATAGGGGGGACGGTGGAAACGTCGGCATCATTCGAAGCCCGCTACGCGCCACTGTCCTACCCGACCACACAAACGCGCGGTGCAAACAACCCCTTGAATTGGACTGAAGTTGGACCGAAAGTTCGAGAACAATTGGGTTGAACCTCTTCCTGAGACAAAATGATAGGTACAGTGTCTCTTCAGTCTCAATACACTCGCATTGAAATGGGTTCTCTCAAAGTAAGGGCTCATTCCATGCTTATTACCGACAACGGTTCTAGTACCAATTAGCGATATGCCTGTGAACTTAAACTGGGTATAATGAGAAGTGGAATTTCGGGACTTGGCACCTGTCCGGTCGCGATGTTCACATCCTGCAGCAGGTTTCGCGCATCACATGGGCAGAGGCTGAAAATGGTTACTTCACTCAGCAAATTGGCGGCTCTTATCCAGGACGGTTCAGTCCCTGCGTGGCTGAGGGAAACAGTTACCGCTAAGAGGGCAGAGATACTCAGCGCACTGGAGCAAAACCAGCCGTACACGCTAACTGGTCCTCACGGCGAGGCAGTTATTATCCAACGCGCAGCCGAAGCAGCAGCGGCTGCTTAAAGCATGTGCTCGCGCTCGTCCTCTCTTTTCTAGTCGTACTTTACCTTATCGTTCCCGACGCTATTTTCAGGTTCGTTTTCAAATGGTTTGTACCTCTACGCACATTGGTACCAGCTAAACCAGAAACAATCTATCGCGCTGTCGTTTTGGCAAGCATACCCTTCGTAATCACGATGGTGCTCGTCTGGTATGCACCTCTGTTCACGTGCTGGCCCTTCCCCGTCGAAGGAGCTAGCCAGCAACGTCGAGCCGACTATAAGATCGTCACGGCTGCGCTCTACAGTGATGCGCAATTTAATAAGTATGATTCTAGCGGCGAGTTCTGGCCTGCGTTTACGCGCTGTTCGCGCAGACAAGCTCGATTGCTTGTTTGGTTCTACGTAGCAGTTTGCGGCGAAGGTCTGTTATTTGGATTTCTGAGCACGAATTACGGAAAATATCAGCACTACGGACTCTACAACATTCTGGCAGAGGGTCTCTTGCTCCCCAACATCTCCGAGTGGCACCTTCTCCTAACGCCGTTCGTGTTTCCGAATAAGGAAGCGACTGTTAGCGCGGACATTCTTTGTACCGACGAATCGTTGTATAACGGAGAGGTCAAGCAATATTTTCTGGATGGCAGTAAGATCTCGGGCCTGATTCTCGTCAAACCTAGGCGCTATGATCGGCGCTCCTATCTCGCCGATCTTGACAAAGGATTGAAACCTGACAAGACAAAATACTGGAAGGATATACCTAGCGCAAAGCTTTACCTTTTTGCAGACAGAATTCTAAATATAAATCTGAATTATGTACCTCACGAGTCCCTGCCAGGCCCGGTTAAGAGTTTCATCGCTGCGTCTATTGGAAATTCGAGAATATCCATAACACTGAAGAGTGGCACTCCACAGAAACCTTCCGACTGAGTTCAGAAAAAGACAGGGGTTCACTCCATCTTGCTCCCAACAGCAAAAAGTCGGGGCTGTTATCGCGGGCTTGAATCGCAGGGCATGCTTGCAGAAGGGGAATCGATATCGCGTGCGTTCTCTCGGGGGAAGAGAGATTTCATCCAAGCTAGACCTATCCGCGGCAGCCTGCAGGAATTGATCTATAGAACGTCGTTTCAGGGTCGCGGTTGCCTGCCCCGCGCGAGAACAGGAAACGTAGAGCGACTGTGCCTACCGAAAACTCCGCCCGAGCTTTCAACGCAATGTAACATTGTAATATCCTGAGTTGTGCAAAGGAGGTCTACGTTTCACTTTCTTGGATGTCGCTGATTTCAAAAGCATTCGCGCCGAATAGACTTTTCGGTAGGCACGGACGGTGGAAACGTCGGCATCATTCGAAGCCCGCTACGCGCCACTGTCCTACCCGACCGCGGAAACGCACGGTGCAACCAACCCCTCGAATTGGACCGAAGTTGGACTGAAAGTTTTGGGGTGAACGATAGCAAGGTCCGTTCGAGGGAAAAGCGCGATTTGAAGCGCCCAACAAATCCTGTCTGGGGAGCGAAGCTCGGAATGGCCAAGCCGTTATTCGCGGGCACACTTGCGCGAGTGATTGAAAGCAGATTACCTACGGCATGGTAGCAGGACGGTGCAACATCGGCTGGAATTTAGATCATCCGAGTTTTTAGGGAAACTGCCGCCCTGTTACGCATGACATGACCTCTTTGTATGTTATTGATTTCCAATGCGTTCTTAATTTTGGCGAGGCACAGGGCATGGAAGTGCGCCTCACGTGAGCGGCGGGGCGGCCCATCGGCCAGAGGCCTCCAGCGGGTTATCGCGGGGAGGGACGCCGAGCGATTCCATGCAAAAAACCATTCGTATTCTCTGCGTGACGGTGCGGTTGATTTGGGACACAGCCCTTGGCTGTCGTTGGACTCCTGTTGGACCGTGGCCGCTAAAGATCGACGAATCGAATCCCAGCGTTCTGGGTGACTGCTTTTTTCTTGAACCTACTCACGTTCGCCATTGTCCTTGAACCAGAGTTTGTGCTTGTGCTGTTCCAAAGCGATGCGAACGAGTTGACCGCGACTATGCGTGCCTGTCTTGGCAAAGAGTTGCTGGAGGGTAGCCTTGACAGAACTCTCTGAAACCCCAATTCGCTCCGCAATTTCCTTGTTAGCCAACCCTTCAAAGACAAGAACAAGGACCTGCCGCTCTCGTTGCGTAAATTGCTCCGGAGGAGAATGAGCAGTAGATCTCGTCCCAGTCGCTACGGCCGCCTGCAAGAGTTCTTGGTCGAAGAACACTTTTCCGTTCACTACGTCGCGGATCGCTTGCGCGAGCAAGGCCGCGGAGTGGTGCTTCATAAAAATCCCGGAAACACCGGCGCGGATCAACTCGGCTGCCTGGCCTTGGTCGACGACTGCAGTCACCACCAAGACCTTGCCGCCAAAGCCTTGTCGCTTCGCGGAACTCAGGAATTGCGTTCCGTTACTTTCTCCAAGATTAAAATCAAGCAGCACGACATCAACTTGCTTTTTCTGCAGAACCCTAAGAGCTTCCTCGCTTGAACCGCAATGCGCTACCACTTCGAACCCTCGTTCTGCGCACAGGAGCCGCACCAAGCTCTCGCGAAAGAGAGCATGGTCGTCGACTATTAAGGTGGCAATGGTTTTTTCTATCGCTTCAGGCATGGACGGCTTCCTCGATAGCGCACAAGGCAGGCACGGATATAACGAAGCAGCATCCCACAGGTCTGGCCTCGTACGCCAATTCACCGCCGAAACTCCTCAATATCGCGCGCGAAACATAAAGGCCCAGCCCCCCAGAGTCAGCCCCGCGCTGAAAAGGCCGGAACAGATTTTCCGGAGAAGCGATGCCGACGCCAGTATCTGCGAAGCGGATAACCACCTGGCTTGCTTCCTCCGACGCGGTCACGCACAGCCTCTTTGACTCTGTCGACAGCATTGCACGCTGGCTGTTTCTTGCTAGATTCAAGAAGATTTGAATGAGTCCATAGCGGTCCGCGTAAACTAGAGGGAGTGGCTGAGGGATTTGCCATACGATTTGGATTTCCGATTCGCGGTAGGCAGTCTCGATTAAGACGCGGAATTCGTCGAGCACGGTTTTCAACTCGACCGGAGCGGCGGTCTGGTCACGGGCGTGCTGTAACTCCAAAGCCGATACCCTTTGCAGGCTCTGTACCAGGGAACCCAGGGCGCAAAAGTCCTCATTGTCGTGCAGTTCCTTGACGCGGGAAAGATTCTTGTGGACTACCAGTACCGCACCGCACAAATTGCGAACCTCGTGGGCAACTGCACTCATGAGAATGCGGCTGTTTTTCAATAGATATTCCAGGCTCAGATCTTCTCGACTACGGAAATCCTCTGAGAGGTCCACTACGATCGCTGCCAGGCGCGGGCCGGAGACGGTCGTGTACGTGGAAAACCAGACGCCGGCCAGGAATATCTCTCCATTATTTCGCTGCCCAGTGCATTGCATTGCAGTCCGAAATGCAGCGGGAGATGACGTGTGAAGGGCCTGCTGCAAGGCAGGTAGGTAGATGCTGATTGATTGCCCCGGCAACGGTTGTACTTCTGGGGCCATCAGGCGCTGAGCCGCCTCGTTGCAGAGAAGAATCTTTCCGTCCGAGCCAATGATGACGATAGCAGCCGGACTGCTGTCGACCAGGACATTCAACTGCTCTTCCGCTTCCTGCCGCCGCCTCATTTGGTCTCCCAGTTCGTCGGCGTGGTGTTGGAGTACGAGACGTCGATTGCGAATAAGCTCACAAACGAACAATCCCGTGCCAATGAATCCGGCCGTGCTAAATACAAAGTGTACGAGCGTCTCATTCTTGGGCAGATTGGTGAAATCAAGAACAGCGCACAGCAGGGCGACGATGATAATGGTTTTGCGCGACAGGAACCCAGCTGCAATCATGATTGGAAACAGATATAGAAAGCCTAACGAGATATAGGGATTCGTCCACCAGTCGGCCAGGGCAATTACTGCTCCGAAAACTCCTGCGGTAACTAACAGTTTCCTGCGGTTCGTAGGAACAAAAATGGATAAAGGATCCGGCATGACCGAATAACTAATGTGCCCGACCATTGGAGACGGGGCAATAGCATTCTAATGGATTGGCCAAAAGATAGCCAGATTTAAGCCTGAAAGATACCTATTTGGCGCGGAAGCGCACTTCCTTTTTCTTTTAGGGAGGGCGTTGAGTATGAACATCGCCGACGTGGTCTCAGGACGCGCAAAGTTGAAAGGTACCCGCTGGGTATTACTCTCAGCCACGGCCCGCAAAGTGTTAGCGGATCAGCTCAGAGCACTCCTCCCCAGCGGGGCTGCAGTGGGGCCGTGTCGTTTAAGGGAGGCACGATTCGAGCCGGGCCGTAAGATCACAGCTTATTACGACGCGTTGGTCAATACGGATAAGCCCGAAAGATATCACGTTCGCCCCATCGCAGTAACCTGGGGATCGAACACCGACGCAGATCGGCACGAAGAGACGGGTGATCTTGCCAAGGTGCAGGCTGAGGCGGTGCGCCACGGTGTGGCGGCACCCTTCCTGCAACTGATGGCGGATTCTCCTGAGTGGAGCATGCGAGTCCGGGTCTCACCGCTGGACGCGCGATTCATCCAGCTTGCTCGCTTGTCGGACCCGCAGCACGTGCGCGCTATACTCGCGGAAGCCCACGCGTCGGGTAATGCAGGATCGGATAGGCGTCGCGTCAGCGATTACAATTACACAATTACATCAATCAAATATCGTCCCGGTAAGCGTCACGTGCTGCGCTACGACCCCGTGGATCCGGCGAAGGGAGGAACGGTATTCGCCAAACTGTACATCGGCGAAGACGGAGCGCGCGCCTTTCGCCGCGAAGACGGAGCGCGCGCCTTTCGCGTGGCCCAGGGAGTGGCAGACTGGCTGGCCGGGCATGGCGAGGGTGTGAATGGCCTGCGGCCGCTAGCGTACGTGGCGGAGGACGCGGTTGTCCTTTACCCGCAAGTTTGCGGCGTGCCGCTGTCCGACTACGCGCGATGCCCTAACCGCGTCGTTGCACGGTGGTTGCAGCAGGCCGGGGCGGCGCTCTGCACTTTGCATCACCTGCCCGTGGCGCTCGCTGGCCGGCCCGAACCCCATGATTTTGCGGCCGAGATTCGGTCGATCGTGGGGAAGAGCCATCATATCCCCGTGCTACTGCCGCAGCTGGAATCAGCGATTGAGGCGCTCTTCGACCGTGCAGGTGAATTGCACGAGCGACTGCCCCAGGAGCCGCCGACCTTCACACACGGGGACCTCAAAACCGAACACATGTGGGTTGCCGCTGGCGGGCTCACAGTGATGGATTTCGACAGCTCTCGCTTGGCCGACCCGGCCCTCGATGTGGGATATTTCCTGGCCGATTGGCAATTCCGGCACGCCGCCTATGATCAGGCCGGCGTAGACGAGACGTACAAGAGTTTCCTCGCCGGGTACGCTGCCGCTGCGCCGAAAGAGCGCTTGATCCGCGCTCGTCTATACGAGGCGGTCGAATTGGTCAAATGTGCGGTGCGTCGGATGCCGCTCTTCGAGCAGAACTGGGCGTCCTGTACGGCCGGGCTGGTTGGCCGCGCCGAGGCTGTGATTAACGATCTTCAACGTACCCTCGGTTTGCCTGCGCGGCCACTCTTGGTACATCCGTAGCCTTAACCCAGGCTCCGCCGTGAAGAGTAGGTACTGAGGTTAAGGGAGGTGGATCGTGCGTCGGACGGCTTTTCCCTCCTTGGTCTGCTTGCCGAGAATCGGCACACTTCCGTGAACCCGCAACTCGGATCAATAGAAATCTGGAACTTAAATCCACGCCGCGGGGATGCACATCGTCGGCGAATTCCTGTCGGGAACGTGCTAAGTGGGGAAGACATCCAGCGGATGCTGCTCTCCGCCGTGCCGCGAACGAGGTTACGGGATCGGCTGCGAGCGCTGCTGTCTCCTGGAGCTGCGCTGGGGCGGTGTCACCTTAGGAACTGCGCAGAAATAGTTTTACATTGGCCGCAGCGTGTAGTTCCACTTCGATTGCGTCTTGTGCCTGGTCAGCGCAAGGTGTTTCATTTCCTGAGCTGATATCTTTTCACCTTTTTCGTATTTCTTCCGCAGCAGACGAGCACGCACCTTCAGTCCCGTCAAAGTCGTAGTGGTGCGAATGTAGTTGAGGGCCGTCTGAAAGCTCTTCAGGGGTTGGCCCGCCCAATTCTTGCTGATCTGGCAGAACACACGGTGTTCGATAGGATTCCATTTCGAGGCGCCAGGGGGATAGTGGCTGACCGTGACGGTAAGTCTGTGAGGATTTACGAGCTTCTGTTGCAGGTGGTAGGGCCAGCCACGCGAACGAGCGCTGTTGCCGCCGCCCGAGTCGGCCAGGATTAACAGCTCCTTGGCCCGGCCGCACATCCTCTGTCGGTAACTCTTCCACCACAACGTGACGGCATCGACGGCAAAGGCTGGGGTCTCATAGCTGGTCCCCACCACCACGAAACCCTGATTCCGCGCCGGATCGTAAATGCCATAAGGGACGGCCATGCCCTTTGGCGTCGCTGCGGAAGTCGTGATCCATGACCAGCTGCGGCTGCCTCTCCCAGCCGGTCCCGGGGTTCTTGAAATTTCCAATCATTTCCTTTTTTTTTCGCATCGATGCTGATGTGAACGCCGGGCAGCCTAGCGTGCCCGGATCTGTGCTCTCCTACGCCTAAACTTTTTGGAGAACTCCGCTTTGGGGCGCCGCGACCTAACTCCTCGCGCCCGTGTCAAACAACATCGCACACACAAAGGTCGATCTGAATTCTTCGCTTCCGTCTCGCAGCAGCTTTTGACGACTCAGACGGAATTATTGGTAGGGACAACCGAAAATGGCGGTCGAACAAGCAGAGCAGGTTGTAGCGTAAGTAGTTGTAATGTGAGAAATTAGGGAGAGAGCGCCCGTAGCTCAGTTGGATAGAGCGTCTGCCTTCTAAGCAGAGGGTCGGGAGTTCGAGTCTCCCCGGGCGCGCCATCTCATTGAATTAAAAAGAGTAAGAGGAATTGCTCTTCGCCTTGACCCTCTGCTGTCCAGGCAGGTGCTCTCCTAGCTGAGCTACGCGCCCACGCGAAATAACCCTTATGTTCTCAAGCATTGACAGTTACTAGTTCAACTGCATCAGCATCGTTTTTCGGTCCATTCAGTCCAACAATGGCTCGAATCCCACAATTACGGCCGGTTCCTCCTGTCAGACAACGATCTATTATAAAGGTGGATGAGAACGACGAGAAGATTGCACTTCGCAGAATGGTAGCAGGACGGGGAATCCTGAGGAATCATGGGCGAAATAACAATTCGCCAGAGACAAGCTTGCGAAAACCGAGCGGCGTTGGCGTGCCGACAGTCGACGGCGATTTAGCAGTCCAGTTGGCCCTGAGCAAGTCGGATCACCGTTTGGCATTTGTCCGGTAATGCGACAAATCAGAGTTAGTAGGAGGCTGAGCGCGGTTTTATTCCAGTCGGGCGGGAGGGACGCACAATTTCGCCTATCGACATTTTCCATCCATAGATTTGACGCTGATAACTTCTGAATAGCCCGGCCTTAAGCCGGTTCACTTCTTCGGCGTGTATTCCTGCCATACATACTCCAGTGCCAGGGGCAGAGTCTGTGCCTTAACGCCGCGGTCGCAGTGTACTGCGTTCTTAGCAAAGACAAACTGGTAAGGATACCCCTTGGCGGCCAGAGCCTTGGCCATGCGCTCATTGGCGACGACCCAGTCGTGATAGTTGTCGCGCGTGATGAGAATGTCTTGATCGCTAACATGCATCCAGATGCGCAGCGGCTTCTTCAGGCTGTTGGGAATGAGGGTTTCGTGGAACTCCCACGCGCCGTGCGGAGTCTCAGAGTTGTACGGCCACTGCTGGTACACGAACGTTCCCGAGTAGCTCAGAACACGGTGGTAGAGATTCGTGTGATACCAGGCCATCGCCATCGCGGCCGCTCCTCCCGAACTGCAGCCCGTCGTCGCCCGCCCGTCGGGATCCTTGGTAAGCTTCACGCTGTATTTCTTCTCCACCAGGGGCAGCACTTCCTTCTCCACGAACTCCGCGTAAAGCCCGGACATCGTGTCGTACTCCAGTCCCCGCTCGCTGCCCTGAGCGTCGCCGCTGCCGTTGCCGATGGAGATCGCAATCATTACCGGCACCCGGTGCTCGGCGATCAGATAGTCGAGTGCAGTGAACAAAGTCTGGTCAGGCCCATCCGCCCCGACGATGAACGGGGCTTCAGTGCCGGGTTCGTATTGTTTGGGAACGTACACCGCCACCCTGCGCGTATAGGGAGCAGGATAGCTGTTGACGATCACCTTGTTCGGGTCCTCTGGGTCTGGCACGGCGAAGGTGTTAGGCTCACGCGCAATGCCGGGATAGATCTTGCTGTCCTTGGATTCCATGGTGAATTCAAAGACGTCACCCTTGGGCACGCTTTCGTTCGCGGCCATTTCCCGCGCGGGATTGTGGGTGGGGCCAATGATGAAGTTCCCGTCTTCCTTTGGCGAAGGGATGGTGCCGTCAGGCAATTCATTTGCTTTGACATACCCGGGCGTGTTCGGATCGCGGGTCGGAGCCGGCGGGCGCGCCTCGCTGCTGGCCTTTGCCGGTGTTTCTCTGTCGGGAGGACGCTGTGCCGACGTTTGGGCCATTGCCGGGCTCAAGGCAGCCATGAGGTAGATCAAAGACACACTGGTCGGAACACCGAACATGCGGAACTCCTTTCCAC
>QHZB01000173.1 GCA_003224525.1 Acidobacteriota bacterium
CATTTTCGAACCAGTACTTTGCTGCTAGGGCCCATTTCTCCGGTACCCCCGTCAAGAGCTGAGGGTTCGGATATCTCGGGCGGTCCATACGCTTGATCGGTGCGGAAATGATTTTGAGATTAGCCAGCACTTTCGACACGGCCGACAAGAAGAACGTCGGGTGCCTTCCCTGCCGGCGGTCAAAAACCTTTTGAACAACCTCCACGGTGAGGTCTTCCAGACAAGGACTACGATTCGTAACCAGAACTTCGCACATCGCCCGAGGAACGTAGATTCTCGCGGTTCGGTCGCGATACCCAAAGTTCACAAGCATCTTTTCGAGATCCGCGAACAGCCTTCGAATGTGTTCGCGACCGAAGATGCGATACGCAAGACCATAGAAGATGTAGGTCTTGCCGCCCAACTTATGCACTGCGTCGAAACCGCACAAGAGATAGCCGACTGAAGCAACGGACGGCTTTTCATGACCGCCTTTCTTAATGCTCGCGATCCATTCTTCCTCCGTCCAGCCCCAATAGCTCCTCCCACGAACTGCAACGTCGCGTACCATCATCGCCTTCAAGTTCGCCCAGTATTTGGGCTGAAGCTCAATGTGAGTGCAGACGTCCTCAAGCGGCTTCATGAGCCGTGGGAGGTTGCATTTCTCGATCACCTCCAAAGGAGGAATGCCTTCCACCAGGCTCGACTGATTGGCACACAGAGTTTCAGCTTCTTCTGGCTTCAGTTCGGGACTGCGGTCGTACTCGTCGAGCTTCACCGGCCAGGTCCACGAAGGGGAGGCACATACTTTATCGTTCATGCCAGCACCTCACCCATCGCCGCTACTCGACGGGCATGGATCTCGGCCATACCGCGAGCCAGCTTATCGGCCAGGTCGCGACCACTCAGATGAACGTAAAGCGCGGTTGTCTGTACGCTGCGATGCCCCGCAAAAGTGGCGATCTCATGGATGTCCCAGTTCGCTCGGGCGAGGTCGGTGAGGCAGAGATGCCGTAGGCTGTGTGGTGTAAAACGAGGCAGATTGCACCGCTCGGCCACGCGCGCGATTGCTTTGGACCAGGTCCAGATGGAAATCGGTTGCCCATGATTGCGGCACGACTCAGAAAGGAACAACGGGCCTCGTTCGCGACTTAATGCCCGGCGGATGAGCAGATATCTGCCGAACAGCTCACTCGTTGCTGAGGAATATGGAACGATTCTCTCTGTACGATTCTTTGTTTTCTCCGCCCGAATGCGCAGCATTCGATGCGCTGGGTCAATGTCCGTCGTTTCCAGGGAGCAGATCTCTTCACGACGAAGTGCCGCGTCGTAGGACATTGCTAGCATCAGCCGGTTGCGTAGCGGCTCTTGTTTGCAAACCTCCAGAATGGTCCGCCACTCTTCTTCGTTTGGAATCCACGGAAGCCGGTACTGTCTTTGGATGAAACTGCGCCCTGCCACAGCTGGGCGAAGAGGGTTTCGTATGCAGATTCTCTCTTCCACCAGGAAGTCATGAAAGAGTCGAGCGACGGTCAGATGCTGTTGGAGAGTTGCGTGCGCGAGCGTTCTCCTCGTCAGTAATCCATTTTTCCGCACCCTGGGAACGGCCACATCCGTAATGCTCCGGACGTAAGCTCCGATTGTTGGACGAATGACAGATTCGAACGAAATGTCCTGAGACTCGAGGAATCCGAGATACGAGTCTAGATCTCTTCCGTAGGCTTCGATCGTGTTCGCTGCTAGACCTCGTGCGGCCTGAAACTTCAGCCATTCTCTTGCGTGCGGATTCTCCGCAACCCTCCGATATCGCTCCCATCGAACTTCACAAATCGAAAACTCCAGGGCCATTGGTTTCCTCCATTTTGGGTTCGGCCCCCTCGGGGGCCGAACCCAACGATACGTCTGGCCGGAGAACCAGCCCTATTCCACATAATCAACTCAGTGACGATCATCGGCTTCGTCGGCGCAGACCCGGAGCAGCGTCAAGCGCGGAACAACGGTTCAAAATTCACCGTTCTTTCCGTCGCCACGCAACGCTCTTGGAAAAACGCAGAAGACGAATGGGTCTCGAAAGTCGAGTGGCATCGCGTCGCGATATTTCGCCCTCGCCTGGCTGAGGCCGTTCTCACTAACGTCAAGAAAGGCGCCCATGTGCTCGTCGAAGGCACCCTCATCAGCTCGACCTACGAGCAGGCAAATGGCAAAGGCAAGAAGGCCAAGACCGCGAAGATCACTTCGTGGTCGATTCGCGCCGATGTTGTGCGCAAACTCGACCGCGGCGAACCCGAACCGGAAGCCCCCGCTTCCGGTAGCCAGACTTCGGCGCCGGTCGTCGATTCGGACGCGCCGTTCTAGGCATCACCTGACCAGGGCCTCGGCTTTGACGGCCGGGGCCCTTTTCTATGTTTAGTCTGCCGCGCGTTCCGATTCGCCACGAATTTCGAGTGGCGTTGGACCGGCCGGTGTCGGGACGTTGGCAAGACGCTTCAACAACGAATCGAGAGCTGAGGCGCCATCATCTACTGCCGCCGCCTCTGCATCCGTCAGCGGAATTTCCTGCCGCATGCGCAACAAGTTGTTCTTGCCTTGAAGCAGCGCCGAGGCTGTTGAGCCTTTGGGCATGTAGAACGAGCACTTCGCACATGCCATTCGGTGCGGGCATTGGTCGAAAAAATCGTAGGTGCAGAAGCCGTGACCCAGATCGTAGAATTTCCACGCTTCCTGGGCGCCCACGCCTGCCCGAACCTTCTCCTGATCAATAAGAACCTCGATCATTCGCAGATTTCGACCGAAGTACCCTGCATCCGAATAAGACTTCATCAGCTTGGTGGGTGTGATCTTTGCATACCTCTGCGTGGACGAAGGCAGCCGGTGCCCAAGCCACTCTTGCAGCTCGTATAGGCTCATGGGCTCCTTAGCATTGAACAACTGTGTGGCGATAGTGGATCGTGCTCG
>QHZB01000174.1 GCA_003224525.1 Acidobacteriota bacterium
GACGAACGATAGACGACTACCAAAGTCGTCAGCGAATTCCAAAGACTGACAGTTAAATTTTCATTTCCGAGTAATCCGCGGATGTCTTGCGCAAAGACTTCGGGGTCGGTTACCGGCTCGGACAGCTCAATGATCCTGCCCTTCCCGGCGATGTAAGTGGCCGCATGCTCACTGATCGCTGCGTGCTGCAAAGAATGCCAGGGGTGGGAGCCGGGCACATCCACGAGCACCACAATTCTGCCATTGTTGGCGAAGCTTGCCAGAGCTTTTGCCTCCTGTATTCCGGGAGCGGAAAATACGATCACCATGCGCAGTCCGCGGAAGGTCCCCTCATTTAATTCGCTCGGCCCCATT
>QHZB01000175.1 GCA_003224525.1 Acidobacteriota bacterium
CTTGGCCCGTGGGCGCGCTGCAACTCGTCAGATAAGTCCCATTGGAAACTGTAAAGCGGGATTTGTGAAGCAGAGCGCATCCGTTCAAACTGCGCGAGGGCAAAATTGGAATCAACCCAGGGCTGAGATGTCGGACTGGATACCATAAGAATGCCGTTGCGCTCAAACACCATCTGCCCCTTCATTTGCGGCTGCTTTCCGTTCTTACCGAGGATTAGAAACGCCATGCCAGGATATTTGGACCTGAGAGCCTGAAGGAGTCCCTGGCTGTGAGATCTCTCCGAATCATCGAAATTGAGAATGATTCCAGCAATCAGATTTTTTCTCGAGGCGTTTATGACCGCAGCAACGTTTTCCACAGCGGTCTCGACGTAGACTTTATAGCCCTGCCGACGAGCAGTTTGCAGCAGTTGATCAAAGCCGGCGTTCCATGCCAAGACAAGTTCATTCACGCCCAGAGCGGCAGCGGGTGGGACGACAGGTTGTGTCCAGCGCACAAGCACCTTGCCCCAAACGGGAGCGATCTGAAGCGCGCCCAGCATCAAGAGACGAAAGAGTGTTATGGCAACACGCATCAAGTTCGGCGCCACGGTCCATCAATATCCATCAACGTGCATGCGCGATTGCGCATGCGCTCGCAATCGATCATTTACGACCCATTGTTCAGTAATATCCTCGGCCCGTTGGATACTTGTTCAATTTGGCCATCAGGGGAAACCCACATCGCTGACACACTGGGGATGCCTTTGACCAAAGCCTTGCCTCTTTCCGGTCCGAGCAGCAGCAAGGTAGTGGAAAGCGCGTCGGATGCGGTCGCCGTTCTTGCAACAACGCTGACAGCGTAAGCCGCTTTCAATGGCTCGCCAGTTGCGGGATCGATGATATGACCTGGAATGACAGCTGCGAGCAGACTTGGAGGCGTTTGCTCGGAGGTGGATACACTATTCTCTGACAAAGCGGTGCTTGGATCGATCCTGCCAGAAGGATCCCGGAGGTGGACAAGCCAAGACGTCTTTCCCGGCGGAGCCCCGAGGGCGTACCACGTACTGCCCCCCGCGTTAATGAGAGCCCGCTGCACGCCACGCGCCCGTAGGATTTCCGCCATGCGGTCAACAGCATAGCCTTTTCCGATAGCCCCTAAGTCAATCCGGAGGCAACCGGAATGGAATTCGATCCGGTCAGGAGGAAGCATTTCAATCTTTTCGAAACCTACACAACTGCGCAACTCTTTTTCTTCTTCTAAGGAAGGAATTGGACCGCCTTTCATCGCCGCTTTCCACGCATCCACCAAGGGAGCTACACTGATGTCAAACTCCCCGCCTGAGAGCCGCGAATAATGCAAGGACTCTTCGATGGCCCGGTATAAGTCAAGAGAAACGGTTTGCGCATGAAAATGAGCAAAGTGGTTTAGCTGGCTTAGCTCGCTGCTAGATTTGAAGTTGCTCAATACTCCATCCAGACGGACTACTTCCTCCAAGGCCTTCTCGATCGCTTCAGTAGCGCGTTCCACGGAAGGAGAATACACAGCAACTTCAAAAACCGTGCCCATCACGTATTTCTTTTTATGTACGAGGTGGAGCGTGGGTGCGGTGCTCTTCGCGGAGAAGAGAGCCAAGCACACCAAAAGGAAAAACGCGTACAAATGTTTACTCGATCGCGTAGACTTCTCCATCCGCGCTGGCGACGTAGATCACATTGCCTGTAAGAACAGGAACGGACTGCACCGACGCGCCCAGCCCTGCTCTCCAGAGGACCTTGCCCGTAGCTTTGTCCAAGGCAGCAGTTCCACCCGCCTGAATGCAAACTGCATTCTCACTTAGGACCGGTGGCGCAGTAACCGCTTGTCCCACACGCGTCTTCCAGCGCAGTCGTCCCGTTTGAACCTCCAAGACATAAACGAAGCCGTCCTTGCTCCCAACTGCGACAAAATCATCGAAAACAGCAGGGGAAGAGGAGATTCCCAGCCCGGTCTCAAACTTCCAGCGCAGCGTCCCCGTATTCGCGTCAAATGCGTAAAAGAAAAAATCTTCGGAACCAATCAGAACCGTATTAGCTGCGATAACCGGTGAAGAATCTATTCCATTTAGAGTGGCAGCTTCCCAAAGGATGTCTCCGGAAGAGGAATCAAGAGAATAAACCTTGCCATCACCGGAGCCGACATAGATGTGTCCTTCCGCCGCGTACGCCGTGGAACAGATGCGCCCACCAAGTTGCCGGGTCCAGAGGCTTGTCCCGTTTTCCACCCGAACAGCCTTCATCCAGCCGTCTGCGCTTCC
>QHZB01000123.1 GCA_003224525.1 Acidobacteriota bacterium
TACCGCTTGGATCTCGGCGCGATATCGTACGTGCCCCGCGATGCCCAGCTTCAGGCCACGGAGATCCTGAAGGATGAGCTGACTCTGGTCGTGAACCCCAAGCATTTGCTTGCGAAGAAGCGTGAAGTCGATGTCGCCGAGCTTGGCGAAGAAACTTTTATCGCGCACAGTGTCGAATCGCCCTTCCGCCGCCGCGTCATTGAGCTGTTTGCGAGAAACCGCACCGCGCTCCATATGCCCATTGAAATGCCCACCATCGAAAGCATCAAGCGCTTCGTTCAAATGGGCATGGGCGTGGCCATCGTGCCGCGCATGTGCGTTCATTGGGAAATCGAACACGGTTGGATGAAGGAAGTAAAAGTGCGGCAATTGAACATCCCGCGCCACGTCTATTTCGTTTCGCGGCGCGGAGCTCGCCTCCCGCATGCCGCCAGTGAGCTCATGCGCATCCTTCGCGAAGAGTGAAGCCTCGCGGCTTCCATTTTTTCCGGGAAAGTTTCTTCCATCTCAGATATGCTTCGGCATGCAAGTTCTTGAAAACCTGAAAATGGATGTGTTTGCTTGACGAGCGGACTCGCCATTCTGACGATCGGATTTTTCCTGGGGATGCGGCATGCCACCGATCCGGACCACGTGATCGCCGTGTCGACCATCGTCAGCCGCGAGCGCTCGATCGCCAAAGCGGGCCTCATCGGGATCCTCTGGGGCTGCGGCCACACGCTGACCATCGTCGCCGTCGGAGCGGCCATTATCTTGTTTGGCTTGGCCATTCCTGCGCGGGCCGGCCTGACCATGGAATTCTCCGTGGGTCTCATGTTGATTCTGCTCGGGGTGTTGAACCTTACCGGCGCGATGAAATGGATCAGCGAAAAATTCTCCCCCGCCCACCCACGCGCGACCGAAGAACATGCCCACCTCCACCAGCACGGTTCCCACGTGCATTTTCACTGGCATTCCCACGCCCCGGCACCGGATCATCACGGCAATCGTCTCGCGGCGCCGAATTGGTTGCGTGGACCTTTTGGGCGGTTGGGTCTTTTTCACGTGCTGCGCCCTCTGTTCGTCGGCATCGTTCACGGTTTGGCAGGTTCCGCCGCGGTGGCTCTGCTGGTGTTGAGCACGATTCGTGATCCGCCATGGGCGGTTCTTTACCTGCTGATTTTCGGCCTCGGCACCGTCGCGGGAATGATGCTGATTACCGCCGCGCTCGCCCTGCCTTTTTCTTTCTCCGGTTACAAGTTCGCGTGGCTCAATCGAGGCTTCGTGATTGGGTCGGGCCTCCTCAGTCTGAGTTTCGGGCTCTTTGTCTGTTACCAGATCGGTTTTGTCGGCGGTCTCTTCACCGGTCATCCCCATTGGACGCCCAGCTGATCCTCATCCGGCGCGATCGCGTTCCCACGGCAAGCATCTCCACTCTTCTTGATAAACTACTTTTATCTATACCTTTTTAGCGAACTTATATTAACTACCATACTCTCTGGCGTTAATTTTAATTCGTTTTTCGCGTCCCTCAGAACTCAGCATGCGCCGCCCGACTCACGGCCAGGGAAGACTCATGGCCACTAAGATCGTATTCCATCCCCTCCCGCCTCCAGCCGCCCACGTAGGCCGCGCAGGATGTTGGAACGCCCTCCGCCCTCTTGCCTTGGTGATTGGTCTATTCCTCTGTTCCATCTCGGCGCGCGCGCAGCTCCAACAACCGTTGGTATTCTCTGGTGATCCCGCTAACCCTAAAGGCATCGCTGTTTACACCCGAAACGATCTCATTGGCGTCCTCACTCCGGTTCCTGTCTCGCCTTTTCCGAGCAGGGAAGCAGTGAACGTGATCACTCTGGATTTCAAGGCCCGCTTCTTGTTCACCGCCACCTACCATCCCAGCAAAATCTCCATGTTTACCGTTGATCCGGGTACTGGTGCACTTCAGGAAGTTTCCAACTCGCCCTTGGCCTCCCCTTCCACGAACAGCCCTGTGTTTCTATCCACGGAAAGTAGCGGCAATCTCGACCCCTCATCGAGCGGGGCGACTCAGCTCCCTGGGCTCTTCCTGAGCGGGGCGACCCATCCCAGCGGCAAATCGTTCTATATCTTCCTCAACGCTGCAAACCTCTCGATTCCCAATGAGGCATTCTTCCTGCTTTTCGACAGTTCCAGGGGAAAATTCACCATTCCCAATCCCAACTTGGGCTCAAGTGCCGGCACATTTGGGTGCTGCCTTGCCCTCGACCCTCAAGAGCCTTGCGCTAGGAGTCTCGGCGCTACTCAGCCTATACAGCCTCCTAGCCGATGGGACTCTCGCGCCCAATCCCGCCACTAGCTTTGTCAACGGAGAAGCGCACTCGATGGCATTCGACACTTTCGGTCGATTTCTCTATGTGGACTTTCCGGAACCGCCGACGGCCTCGAGGAGTGTCACATCCTCTCGCCGGCGACGCTGCTGGAGACTTCCAATTCTCCCCTGACAGATTAGACCGGGAGCATTCCGCACACTGTGAGCCACTGTTCGAGTGTGCTATTTCATGGCGGAGATGCGATAAATCACCCCCGCTCCGTCATCCGCTACCAGCAGCGACCCGTCCGGCGCAACGGTCACGCCCACTGGCCGTCCGAGCACATCCGATGCGCTCGGATCTGGCACCAGCCCGGTCATAAACGGCACAGGATCGGCCGAAGGCTTGCCATTCTTAAACGCCACGAATGCAATCTGGTATCCCGCGCGCTTCGCCCGGTTCCACGAACCATGCTCCGCGACAAACGCGCCGCCCCGGTAACTCTCCGGAAATTGCTTCCCGGTATAAAACGCGAACTGCAGCGGCGCCACATGCGCGCCAAGCAATACGTCCGGGATGATTGCGCGCGCAACGAGCTCTGGCTTCTGCGGCTTGACGCGTGGATCAACGTTGTCCCCGATGTAGCTGTACGGCCAGCCGTAGAATCCTCCATCTTTCAACGACGTGAAGTAATCCGGGGGAAGATCGTCTCCCAGTTCGTCGCGTTCGTTGACCGTCGTCCATACCTCTCCCGTCACCGGCTCCAGCGCCACCCCCACCGGATTCCTCAGCCCCGTAGCGTACAGCCGCGCATTCTTGCCGTCTGGATCGCAGATGGTCACGGCCGCGCGGCGCGCATCTTCCCCGGTGTCAATATTAGAACCGGAGCCAACACCAATGAACAGATGCTTCCCATCCGCCGAAAACGTCAGCGAACGCGTCTCATGTCCGCCCGTTGGTAAATCCATCAGGTGCTCTGCTTCGCCAAGCCGCTTGGAGGTCTTGGGATCGTATGCAAAGCGCACTACCTCGTTCGTGTTCCCGACGTAAACATAATTTTCGTGGAATGCGATGCCAAACGGCCGCTTCATGCCGTTGACAAAAACTTCGCGCCCTTGCGCTCCGCCGGTATGCTGCGGATCGCGCATCACGACGATTTCTCCGGCCCCCGTATCGGCCAAGAAAATGTCCCCACTCGGCGCCACGGTCAGCCAGCGCGGATGTTTGAAATCTGTTGCAAATACGTTCAGGCGAAATCCCGGCGGCACCGTGGGCATAAATCCCGCCGGCGGTTTCGTCTTTTCCGGTCCATTGCCCGCGGACTTCGTCGTGAACGGAACAGGCAGTTTCGGCTTCTGGCCGTGTGTGACTTGCGCCTGCATCAGACCAGGCAGGGAAAGTGCAAAAGCTAAAACGAGAATGCTTGGTGCGCGCATGGTGTCCTTTCGGAAGAAACGAATATCGTTTCGCTTCCTATGATGCCTCAGTCGGACACTCGTTTCCAATTGCCGTCACTTGCCGAAGGATGTGTCGGCGAACCCGATGGGGTGCGTCGGATAGCAGGAAATCATTCTCCATCCAACCCCCGTCGATCCGCATCCAATCGGTGCTGGGGGGAGTAAACTAGTACAGTTGTTTAGAGAGAGGAACCATGCTGAGCCCCTATATTGGCCGCGGCATCGCCCTTGTCGTGATTGCTGGCCTGGTCGCCTGGACCGCTTTCCGTGCTCTGGGCTCGAGGCCTCCTGAAACCCCCAAAATACTATTCCCCGCGCCGGCTACTGATGCGCCGTTGGCCACCGTCAAGAGCCAGCAAACCGCGGTACTTGCTGGAGGCTGCTTTTGGGGCCTCCAGGCCGTCTTCGAACACCTCAAGGGAGTTTCCTCGGTGACGTCCGGCTATGCAGGCGGCTACGTCAAGTCACCGTCCTACGAAAGCGTGAGCATGGGCGTGACCGGCCACGCTGAGACCATCAGCATCATCTATGATCCGTCGCGGCTCACCTATGGCCAGCTCTTGATGGTTTTCTTCTCCGTCGCGCACGATCCCACGCAATGGAATCGCCAGGGTCCGGACACCGGCTCCCAATACCGCTCCGCGATCTTCTACACCATTGCCGAACAGAAGCGCATCGCCCAGGCTTACATCGCACAGCTCGATGCTGCAAAGGTCTACTCCCGGCCCATCGTCACGAAAGTCGAGCCCTTCCAAGCCTTCTATCCCGCCGAGAGCTACCATCAGGATTTCCTCAAGAACAATCCCGGCAATCCCTACATTATTTACAACGACCTGCCCAAGCTGGAAAATCTGAAAAAGAATTTTCCAAACCTCTATCAGCCTTAGCAAGCAAAAACTTTTAATGGCGGTCCGGGCGCTCGCTCACCGTTTTGCCGGTGGCGCCCGGAAGCGGCGCCTTCGCGCCCCCGGCCGCTTCTCCATCGAATAACTCGTTCAGGCTCGCATAGCCGTAGATTGTCGGTGCCTGATTCTGCATGAGCCCTCCGGTGTCCGCCGTAGGGCCGTAATTGCTGTATAAATCTCTTCCCAGCATCCTCAGCATGGCCATCTGTTGGCCTCGATGGTGCGCGGTGTGTGCGATTCTCCGGACCATCACCCAAGCGCGCGATCGTCGCACGTCAAAAAATTTCGTTCCAGATTCCCACCAATCATCATCTTTCGCCCGTAGCACCGCCAGCCGCTTCCCGCTGTCCTCCGTGTAGCGCTTCATGAATTCCAGCCGAGTCTCTGTCGCCGGCACTGGCGGCGCGTTAACGTCGATCCCCAGCATGCCGATAAACCACAGATTCTCGCTCACGCACTGGTGCACCATCTGTTCGTGCACGCTGCGCCCTCGCGGATCCCCTGCTCGCGGGCGGACCGGAAGATCCTCGTCGCGGAATTCACTCCACACGCTCACCACCTTGATCCGCTCGGTTTCGTACGTTTCAACCAGGAATTCGTAGGTCATAAACGCCATCCTTCCCCGCCGTTTCGGCGGCCATTCTCACTCCCAGCAATAATCGCGTCAGCATAACCGCCGGCAAGTGAGGAGCGCATCCGTCGGAAGCGAAAATCTTTCCGCACTCCCAGCTGGCATTCGGTGCCAAAGCCGACGACTGCGTCCCGGCCGGGAAGCATGGCTCTTGCTCCACCTATTAGCAACTGATTGTTAGCAACTGATTGTTGACTTGGATGCCGTATAGTAGTATTTACACCCTTACGCGCGCTGTGCTGTTGCTCCCTCCCGTTTTTGGCGCGCGCACGTCCAAGACCATTAGGAGGCCGTTATGCCGAATGCTGTCCGCGCTATCCCCGAGGGGTATCATTCCATTACGCCAGCGCTCACTTGCAAAGATGCTGGCCGGGCCATGGATTTTTACAAGCGTGTTTTTGGCGCTACCGAGATCATGCGCATGCCTGGTCCGGAGGGCAAGGTCATGCACGGCGAACTTAGAATCGGAGACTCGGTGATTTTTGTGTCCGATGAGTTCCCCGGCATGTCTTGCGCGCCCACGCCCGGCGCCACGAACCCCGTTTATATCTTTATGTACACGGAAAATGTGGACGCCATTTACAGCCGCGCAGTTGCCGCGGGCGCCAAAGTCGCCATGCCGCTCATGGATCAGTTCTGGGGAGACCGCTACGGGAAGGTCACCGACCCGTTTGGCCACCAGTGGGGCCTTGCGCAGCACGTCGAGGATGTCGCACCCGAGGATATGAAGCGCCGTCAGAAAGAGGCCATGGCGGCACAAGCGGCCAAGGCTGCCGGCCAGAACTGAACACTCAATTCTGAATTCTGGGGAAGGCCTCGCCGTTTGCGAAACAACTGGCGGGGCCTTTCACTTTCATGGCGGAGAGAAAATCCGTACGCCGCAACGCCTTAGCGGGCGTGCTTAACGCTTCTTGTAGAGGCAAACACCAGACCACGGGCGGTTTCCTGCCGGCCCTTTTTTCTCCGGCAAATGGCCCAGCAATCGCAGGAAGAACGGCGGCCGCTTGAATCGCGTCGCGGTTTTCAGCAACCCCTCCACGTGCATCGGCTCCCAACCATGCGGCGTGAAAAAAGCCGGCCCCTCCGCCGGGCCGAATTTGAATGGCGCGCCAACTTCGCTGAGTTGTTTTCCAGTTGTGCGCTGCATCATCTTTAGGAGTCCGGGGGAGGCGAGGTCCAAAACCCAGCGCTGAAAATGCGAACTCGCGGCGAGATCTTTGGCGAGAGCTGCGACTTCTTCGGCGCTAAGATAGATGAGCAGACCCTCGGTGAGAATCAGGATTCTCCTGGCACGGCGGTCGAGCTCGGCAAATAGAGCGCGCCGCGCGCTGCCGTCGGACAAGTTCAGTCGAACGCGCTCCAGCGCACAAGCCGGCTTTTCGTTCGCAAGAATTCCTTCTTTGTAAGTAAGTATTTCCGGAAGATCGACTTCGATCCACTGCAATGAAGCGGGCAGAGACATGCGGTACGGCCGCGCGTCCAGGCCGGCGGCAAGATTCACCACCATGTCGGTGCCTTGCTCGATCTCCTGCGCGATGAACCGATCGAAAAGATAAGTCCGGGCCACCCACGCCCACGCGTGACTGTTTCCCTCCGGCAGCGTGTTGGCGATGTCCACGCCCATCTTCCCAGCGAGGCGCTCTGCGTAAGGATCGCGAAAGAGCGCATCAGCGCGCTCGGTCTCCCGCGCGCGAAAAACGGCAGCCCATCGCGCCGTATCCGAAATGTTTCGAACGACGGCTTGCGTGGCCGTTGCTTGAGCCTCAGTCATGGCTTTTTTCCTTCTGGCAGGAACGGCTGGAGCCCCACCCGCACGACGGCTCTAGTCTGGCAAAAGTTACGTCGTCGTGTAGTGGAAAGTTTGATTGCCCAGCGGCGCCCCTTGTTCCACCTACAACGGCCACAGCCAGGCTGCGCCGCGTACACCGCTGGCATCTCCATGTTTCGCCGGAAGAATCGGCGTGTCCGCTTCCTTGCCGAAAACGTACTCCTTCAGACGGGCCGGAACATTTTGGTAAAGCCGTGGAATTTGCGAAGCGCCTCCGCCCATCACAATCACGTCCGGATCGAGAAGATTGATGACTTGCGCCAGACCCCGCGTGAGCCGGTCTTCGAATCGATCGAGCGCGGCGAGCGCGGCAGGTTCGTCTGCGGCGCTTCGCGCGATGATCTCGGGGCCCTTCAGAGAAACGCCTGTTGCGCGCTTGTAATCCGCTTCCAGGCCCGTTCCGGAAATCCACGTTTCGATGCAGCCGTTCCTCCCGCAATAACAAGCTGGGCCGGGAAATTCCTCCGGCCGCATCCACGGCAAGGTGTTGTGTCCCCATTCGCCGGCAACTCCATTCGAACCGCCCTGCACGCGGCCATCGACCGCAATTCCCCCGCCGCAACCAGTGCCCAGAATAACCGCGAAAACGACGTGCTTGCCCGCACCCGCGCCGTCCGTCGCTTCCGAAACCGCCAGGCAGTTAGCGTCATTCGCGCATCGCACTTCGCGCCCGAGCGCGCGGCTCAGATCCTTGTCGAACGGTTTCCCGTTCAGCCATGTGGAGTTGGCGTTCTTCACCAAGCCGGTCTTCGTGGAAATAGTTCCTGGGATTCCCATTCCCACGCTAGCGCTCCGGCCGAGTTCCTTCTCGATTCCTTCCGCAGCGTGCGCCACCGCTCGCAAGGTGCCTTGGTAATCAAAGCGCGGCGTGGCTATGCGATGGCGGTGCAGCTCCCTGCCATCTCGCTCGAGCGCCACGAATTCAATCTTGGTGCCACCAAGATCCACGCCAATTCGAATGTGATCTTGTTTCTCTTGGGAAATAGACATCGTTTGAGCCCCCTGTCGGGCGTGGAGGGTAGTCTATCGCGCGCGACTCAATAAGGCGTACCGGGTCGACAGCATTGCCTTGACGTGTGCCATGCGATGTGCTATTTTTCTAGCACATCTGCTATAAAACTAGCATGCGATGATGAAGAAGCCTAAACCGAATGCTCTTGCGCGCCGCGAACGCCAGATCATGGACGTTCTCTACAAACTCGAGCGGGCCACCGTCGCGGAGGTCCTCCGTAAGCTGGCGGATCAACCCAGTTATTCGACGGTGCGCGCGCAGCTCCGGATCCTTGAAGAAAAAGGGCACGTGCGGCACGAAGAACATGGACTGCGCTACGTGTATGTCCCAACGGTGCCGCTTGACATCGCGCGGCGGTCCGCTCTTCGCCACCTGGTGGAAACTTTTTTTGAGGGGTCCGCAGAAAACCTGGTCGCCACGCTGCTTGGCGGAAAGATTTCGCGAATCTCTCGCGAAGAATTGGATCGGCTAGCCCGCCTCTTCGCCAAAGATCGAAAGGAGAGCTGACAATGAATCTGCCCGGCGGCTCCGAAGTCTCACTTGCCTTTCTAATGGAGTGCTCCGCGAAGACCACGATTTTGCTTGCTTTCACGTGGGTCATTGCGAGAGCCGTGCGCCATCGATCCTCCGCATTCCGGCATCTCGCGTGGGCCGCGGGAATTCTAGGCTCGCTCACGCTTCCATTGCTTTCGCTGCTGCTGCCCGCGTGGCACTCCGCCGCGCTCGGAAATGCCGCCGGCCTCCTGGGTCCAGCCCACGCCGTAGCAGCCGATAGCGGGTCTCCGACACTGCCTGCCATGATCGTCGACGCGGGAGCTGCATCTCCTCTACTCGGCAAGTTTGCCAACGTGGCCCTGCTGGTCTGGACAGCCGGTTTCTTGTTCTTTGCGATCAGGCTCGTCGCAGGTCTCGCGCGTCTTCGACGCATATCCGCACTCGCGAAGTCCTTGCTCGAAGATAGCTGGATGCGCACTGCTTTGGAGCCATCGAAATCTTTCAAGATCGCGCGCCCGGTGCGGCTGCGGCTGTGCGACGATCCCGCGGCCATGCCGCTCACTTGGGGATTTCTCCAGCCACTCGTAGTACTTCCTTCCGCCGCTGCCGACTGGCAGGAAGAGCGGCGGCGCATCGTGCTTTCGCATGAACTTGCCCACATTGCGCGGAATGATTGGTGAATTTCAAACTACGATCTTAAGCGCATTAGGACTGCGGGTATCTTATCTAAAACGCGTGCAGCGCCTTGGGCGACGCTATTCGTCGCCGCGGACCTGCCACCAATCAAGGCGTTCGAATTCGGCCATTTTTTCGGAGCCATGTTCCCGGTACCAGCGGCTCCAGGCGAGTGCGTCCGCGGGCAGATGCTCGTCCGTAATTTCCTGCAGCGCGAGGAAAGTCCAGGTTCGCATGTGGCCCGTTGTGCGGGGATTCATTGCCAAATCGAGGAGCTTTGGCACCATCCTCATGCGCTGCTTGCGGGTGAAAATTCCGCAAT
>QHZB01000206.1 GCA_003224525.1 Acidobacteriota bacterium
CTCTGCGTAGTTTTGCTTGCGCTTTTCGATACCACCTAGGATTCTTAATCGGAGTTCCGTCGGAAAGAACTGCGAAGGATTCCAAGCCGACATCCACTCCTATTTCCTCTGTCGATGGTGGAAGCACTTGAGGTGCTACTGCGCAGGAAAAGCACGCATACCACGATCCACAAATTTGTTTGAGGAACAGCGTCCCGTGTTTCTCGGGTAGCCTACGGTGCATCTTGATCTTGATGTTGCCAACCTTGGAGATCGCCACATGGCGGCCTTGCACCTGGAAGGCTGCGGGCGTGAATACCAGACTGCTAAAACGGTTGCGCCCTTTGAATCTCGGGAATCCGGGTGTCTCGTTTTTCTTGACGCGACGAAAGAAGTTCTGAAAGGAGCGGTTAAGACGAATCAGTACCGCCTGCAACGTATGCGCGTGAACACTCTTGAACTCCGGGCGCGCTTCCTTGATGGCGGGGAGCTGAGATTGCTGCTCTAACCAAGTAACACCCTTCCGCATGGTCTTATACGACGCAATCCGTTCCTGCAAAGCGGCATTGTACAACTCTCGGCACAGGTCTAACTGCGCCGCTAGCGTCTCCCGCTGCTTGCGGTTGGGATAGAGTCGATACTTAAATGTTCTTTGCATTCTTTTCTAACCACGCATCAACGGCTGCTCGGATGCACCACCCCACAGAGAGATGACGCTCCTTAGCAAACTTCTCCAAGCCTTGGAGTTGCTCAGCTCTTAGCCGGATGCTTAAAAAACTACACAACGATACAAGTGTCAACAGCAAAGTGCCACTCGCTTACCTCCCCCCTGAAGGAGGAGGATTGCGCTCGGGTGCGGTTCAGAAAACCGCGCATGGAGCACCTGTTGAAAACGGCGAGGGACAAAGTAGCACGAAGGCGAACAAAAAGCAAACACTATTGTTCGCCTTATGTTCGCCTTTAGCTGCCTCCTCCCTCAGTCCGGTACCGAGCGCGAGTTCCTCTCCCAGCTTGCAACTGGCTTGGGCCCAGCCACTAATACAGGGTGCAATATCTCAAGCACCGGCATTCTCTCATGAGAGCTAAGAAGCGCCCCCAGTTCCAGCAGCAATAGACCGAAGAGAGCAGCACGAGGTGGTTGGAACTGCCCCAGACACCGCGATATTAGAGTTCCCCCTCACACCGGATTCTCAGTTGAAGAAATCATCGATCATGGCTGTAAAATCCCCTCCCGGATTTGCGGCCGAGCCATCCGGCAGCCACGTATTTCTTCAGCAAGGGGCAAGCGCGATACTTCGGATCGCCGAGCCCTTCTTGCAGTACGTGCATGATATCCACGCAAACGTCGAGGCCAATGAAATCTGCCAGCTCCAGCGGCCCCATCGGATGATTCATCCCCAGCTTCATCACCGTGTCGACGGCTTCCGCCGTGGCTACACCTTCCATCACGCAATAAGCCGCCTCATTGATGAGCGGCATCAGCACGCGATTCGAAACAAACCCGGGCGCGTCATTCACTGCCACCGGTTTTTTTCCCAACTTCTCCGCCAGCTTCATGGTCGTCTCGAAAGTCGCGTCGCTCGTCTGCAGCGCCCGAATCACTTCCACCAGCACCATGAGCGGCACCGGATTCATGAAGTGCATCCCCACAAACCGGTCCGGACGCTTAGTCAGCGCCGCCAGCGCGGTCACCGAAATCGACGATGTATTGCTCGCAATGATGACCTCGGGCCGGAGAATGCCGTCCACTTCGCCAAGCACGGCCCGCTTAATCTCCATTTTCTCCGGCACCGCTTCGACCACAAAATCCGCCGCCGCAATCGCCGCCATATCCGTCACCGCCTGCAAACGCCCAAGAACACTTCCCTTCTCCGCCTCCGCAATCTTGCCCTTCTTGATTTCCCGATCGAGATTCTTGCCGATCGTCTCCATCCCCCGCTCAAGAAAGCGCCGCTCCACGTCGCGCAAAATCACCTTGTACCCCGACCGCGCAAACACATGCGCGATCCCATTCCCCATCGTCCCCGCGCCCAGCACTGCAATAGTCTTAATATCAGAAAGGTTCAAATAGCCTCCCGAGAGAACACCAGAGGCAACGGAAACACAAGACACGCAGAATCGTCAAGCTGCCGAGAACTTTTTCAGCTCCTTGAGATGCTTTTCGAAGGAGCCGCCAAGGCCAGCCACGCGGCGAGAGTGGCGAATTTTTCATCCTGAGACCACGGCGCGCCAAAAGGGCGTCCAAGCTCGGTAACGCGGCGCATCAGCTCGTTTGGTTTGGCGCGAAACACTTGTCCAGCGCGATCCAAGAGTTCCTTCTCTTTGATCGTAAAATCACGCAGCCTGCGGCGAGCGCTCGCACGAAGCAGCGCTTCCCGGAAAAGTTCTCCGTCCGCAGTGTGAATCAGCGCGTGCGAAGCAAGAATTTTTTCCAGCACAGGAAGTGGTCTGCCAGAAGCAAGGAGCAGGCCGCATCGCGTGAGTTTCACTCCCTGTTCTTGCGTTCTAGATTCAAGCTCCTGGACTGCGCGGTAGGCAAGACGCCTTGACTCGGTCCGCATCCGCGAGATGAATTCGCGAGCTTGACCCTCCAGCATCTTTTCTGCGGTGTGGTACGGCTGGCGGAATTCATACGTGAAAGTTTCAACGAGGTGAACCCTCTGCCGTGCGAGCACGACAGGCGCCCCTCGATCCACGCACACCGCGACAACCGCCGCCCATCCAGAATGCACACGAAACCCAATCGCCGCTTGTTTCAAATGACCCATTGCGAACACCTACTCCGGCTGCGGGCTTTCAATGACTTCCTGCACGAGTTCCCTTGCTCGTGCTTCGTCCACTGGGTGACTGAATACTTTGGCTGTCCCCAATGGCTGGGTCTCCATGCGGTAAGCGATTTCGTGTTCCTGGAGCGCCAAGCCGATGCCCCCGGCCAGCCCGATATTCTCACCGGACCAAACCAGCGCTGAAATGTCCTCGGGCAACCAGCCGTTTTGCCGCGCCCGCTCAGGCCAGTAGTCGAGGAACGAATCTCTCCCAATACGAAAACCTGCGCTCGGTTCGAATTCCCAATGTTGCAAGACTTGCGACATTACCTGCGTCGCGCGCTCGAAGTCCTGCTCCAAAACCACAACCGCGTAATTCGGCCTGTAGTACACGCCGGGTATGATGCCGCCGCTCGTGAGATTCGCATTATTGTACGGGATGCCCGCCGCCTCGAGCGCCTTCCTCAAGTCCACGATGAATTTTGGATGATCGATGTTGCACCGCAAACGGGCCGAATCCTCGACGGCCCTATCCGGCTGCGGCAGGCGCAGAGGAACGCCACAGTTTGGACAATTCGGAGAAGACGTAGTGAATTCCGCAAAGCACAAAGGGCAAATTCCCGTGGTCCCGGGAGATAATTCGCGCTCCGCTACGTTTGCCGTGCGTTCCTCGGGCGGATTTTTCTCGAACTCTTCTCTGGCAGAGTCCAGAATCCATCTTGCCAACGGCAATTCCTCTTCCGAAACCCAAACTTCGAATCCGCCATGATCCGAGCTGCCGAGCTCCGACCCCCTCATCGCCTTGGGAACCGGAGGTTTCTCCGGCGCGCCATAACAAGCGACCTTTTTGTCCCAGAGGCTCCACAATAGCTCCATATAAAAATAAGGATCGCTTCCGCCCCACAACCGCGCACCATATTTTTCCGAAACCGCCACTTTTTCCGCCAACGGATGGCGGAGCGCCTCCGCATAATTCTCCACCAGCTCCACGTCACAATCGGAGCACCGCCTAAACCCTTGCCGATACTCGGCTTTGCATTGCGGGCAGAACATGGCGAGCGCGAGTCTACTACGAAAGAAGTTGGTGTGTATCAAGATGAGAAATTATTTGCAGCCTTACAAAAAAGGCCGCGCGGCGATGGCCGACTATGCGGAAGCTGAAGAGCCTTTCGAATGCAACCAATGACGTAATACAGAACAAGCCGTAGGTAGCTCCCGCTCTAAACCATTTACAATAAGCCGGTTACAAGAGTCTGTGTAAAGAAGTTGGGGCTTGCGTCTTTTCCGCACGCTCGCCCGTATAGCAGTTAGAATGAGCGCCACGATCTCATGTTTGACACCACACCGGTCCAGTTTCTTCGGGGCCTCGATCACGCCGGGGCCAGCCCTGTTCTTCTCTACGCTGATGAGCGATGAAGCGAAGACTATTGCGCGCGGCCTCGAGAAGCGCGACCCCGATTTGCTCGACCGCCTGATCGAGCAATATCAATACCGCCTGTTCCGCTACTTGGTGTATGTCACCGGAAACAAAGAACGCGCCGAAGATTTTTTTCAGGAAACGTGGATCCGCGTTCTCGAGCGCGGCCACCAGTACGACGGCAAGTCGAAATTCGAAACCTGGCTCTTCGCCATCGCGCGCCATCTGGTCATCGATTGGCAAAGGACAAAGAAACCCCAGAGCCTCGATACCCTGACGGATCCCGAACAGGAACATCCGTTGCAACTCGCGAACAAAAATGAGCCCTCGCCTCTGCACCAGGTCCTCAGCCAGGAGACGGAAGAAAACGTTCAATCATCTCTCCAAAAAATCCCCGCCATCTATCGCGAGGTGCTCGTCCTGCGCTTCCAGGAAGAATTGCAGATCGACGAGATGGCGGGAGTGCTCAGCATTCCCCTATCCACAGTGAAATCGCGCCTGTACCGGGGCCTCGAAGCCCTTCGTGGAGCACTCCAGGGAGGCGCCGCATGAACCAGGAAGCTCACGCTCGCGCCAAACAATTGGTCGCGCAGGAGCGCGTCGAAGGCATCTCGCAAGCCGAGCGCGATTGGCTCACGGCACATTTGCAAGATTGCACGCGTTGCGCCGAGCTCACGCGCCAAACGGATGAAGCGCTTCGCTCGATGCGCACAGCGGCGATTCCCCTCCCCCGCGGACTCGCCAGCCGCACACAATTTCGCGTGCGCCTGCGTGCCCAGGAATTGCGCGAGCAAGCGCCGCAGCGCCGGGCGCTGTGGTTCGCCTGCACGCTCTCGTGGGCTTTCGGGATTGCCAGCGCGCCTTACGTCTGGCGGCTCTTCGCGTGGTTCGGCGAGCGCACCGGCGTTCCAAAACTGGTTTGGGAAGTCGGCTTCGGTTTGTGGTGGACGATTCCCGCGCTGTTTGCGGCAGCCGTCCTGCTGATGGAGAATTCGCGGAAAGGCGATCAGCCCGATTGGATGAGCCAGGGAAGCTAACCGGAACGAGTGCAGAGAGAGGAAAATGATGTCGGACTATCCGCAGCGCGTGACAGATTCATTCAACGAGAGGAAGCGACTCATCCGCTTGCGTCGAAAAAAGGAAAACCTCCGGTTCTGGGAAGAGTTTCGGATTATTCCGCGCTGGCTGATGGCGCTTGTGGCCATCCTTTACGTACTTGCGCTGGTGATCGCCACTACAGTGAATCTAGCGCAGGCGCACAATCCCAACGGGAATGAAATGTTCCCTTGGGAATTGCGGGACAATCCGGCGCTGGCATCGTTAGCGCTGGCAGGAATCGTCACCGCGGCAAGTCTTTGCCTGGCGGCCATTATTTTCTTACTCGCCTACGTTAACCGCGATGCCTCGCGCCGCGGAATGAGTGCTGCTCTGTGGACGATTCTGGTGATTATTCTCCTGCCCGCGTGGGGGTTCATCGGTTTTGTCATTTACTTCCTGATGCGCGAGCCGCTCCCGTATCCCTGCCCTGCTTGCGGCAACACCGTGGGCGCGCGCTTCAACTTCTGCCCCAACTGCAAATGCAACTTGCATCCCTCGTGCCCGCAGTGCAAGCGCGAAGTCGCCGAAACCGACAAGTTTTGTCCGTTTTGCGGAAATGACCTGAAAGCGACGACGGACGTCGTCGAAGTTTCGGCACAAAATTCAGTGTAGAGCCCTTTGACCCGTCAAACCACCGACCGATTCTCAACCGCCCATGCTAGCGGCGTGGCCTCGAGAACTTCTCGAACAATTTACCGAACTTGCGCTTGGCCGCCTCCATTGCCTCCTTTCTTCTTGACGGCCGAGCTGCCCGATAGCATTGTTGCTGTACCTTTTAGCTGGCGGAAGGACGCTCTCATGAGAAAAATCTTGACCCTGCTCCTGGCGATCGTCGCTCTCGGGTTAGCCGCGCGGATGCAAGGACTTCCCAAGGCAGCCGACGACGAAACCCAGCTCATCCAACTCGAACGCTCTTGGAACCAGGCCGAAATGGGACGTGATTCGAGAGCCATCACCTCGTTGTTCGACGACACGCTCGTCTATGTCGATTACGACGGGTCACTCATGAACAAAGCCCAGTACCTGCGCACCGTGGCAGACCCCACCGCCAAGCCCGAACATATGCACGACGAGGGAATGAAGGTGCATGTCTACAGCAGCGCTGGAGTGGTCACGGGCGTGTACCGGGAAACAGGCACCATCAAGGGAAAACCGTACACCAGGCGCGCGCGGTTCACCGACACCTGGATCAAACAAAACGGCCAATGGAAATGCGTCGCCAGCCAGAGCACACTTATTCAGTAGGACTTATATCTCTGAAGACTTAGCACCGCTCGACGGCGAGGGGCCACGGCGTTTCCACCGCCGAGGCAGAGGGCGGCGATGCCGCGCTTGAGATTGCGGCGCTGCAATTCGTAGAGCAGGGTGACGAGGATGCGCGCGCCGCTGGCGTATCCCTGCTCTGCTTGCGGCAACATCGTGGGAGCCCGGTTCAACTTCTGCCCCAACTGCAAATGCAACCTGTACCCCTCCCGCCCCCAGTGCAAGCGCGAAGTCGCCGAAACTGACAAGTTTTGCCCCTACTGCGCATTTGGACTTGCCGAAGGGCAGCCGTCGATTGCGTCGCCGAATGCGATCAGTTGAGGGGTGCCGGCTGACGGCAGGATTTCAACACCGAGGACACAGAGAATTCCGGAAGTGAGCGAACGCAGAGACAAGACTACTCCGGCGGGGTAGCTTGCGTGACCTGGCGGATGATTTCGCGGGCGGCGGATTCATCGGAAGGAAGAACGAAGTAGCGAAGCATTCCCGGTGCGCGGCCCTGGCGGCGACAGGGAATGCGGTTCTCAAGAAAGCAATCTTCAAGGACCTGCGCCAGGGCAGCGTCTTCCCCGGACCAGATTTCCGCAGTGGCCGCGGCAGGATTCCAAGGTGGCCGGGCGGGAATCGTCGACGCGTTGCTGCTTTCGGATAATTCCGGACTGGTTTCATTACCGAAGAATGGACTGTCTTGAATGTCCGCGAGGAGCTCCTTGACCTTTGGAAGATCACTGGCGAACACACGGATGATGTACTTGGGACGAGGCATGGCAAGTTCAAAAACGAAATGATCGCTAGTGGCTTGCACATAGTGCTGAATCCCCTGTTCACGGAGTGCGGCAATGGCATTGCTGACGGCAACAGGGTCGCCGCCTCGCCAAGCCGCTTCGAGGTGCTCCTTACGCGCTTTTTCACTCAGCGGACGGCCGCGAAGCTCTTCCGGGACGAGCGACACGCCGCAGACCGTGCAGAGCTCAAAACCAGCGCCATACTTGATATCACAAATGGGACAGTACTTGAGCGCGGTTGGATGAGACTCTCCTGGAATGGAATCCTTTGCCGGAAGAGGCTCGACGATCAATTGCGCTTTGCAACCGGGGCAGGCAGAGAGAAATACGGAGCAAGCGGCCGAGCAGTTGTAGCAGATCTGCGTCGGCGCGGACCCGGTCGATCGAGCGGCCAACGAGGCTGCAGCAACATTCAAGGCCCGATCAAAATCATTGGTAAGCACGTGAATCGTGGATGCGCGATGCGTGATGGCGCCAATCAGGCCGCCAAGGGCACGCTCCGAACAGGCGGGAATCCGGAGCTCAGAAAGAGTGTCCGTTACAGAGTCAAACTCGACCAGGTCGCGGCCGCTCCACAGGAGCCGCGGCGGATTAGCGCGCACCTTCTGGGAAGAAAGCGCGGCAACCAATGCGGCCTCGCAGGTGGCGCATTTCTCGATTTCTTCGCGGTATTCAGCTGCGCACAACGGGCAATACTTCACGGATTCCTTGTCTAATACCGTTCCAATGCAAGAGCAACGGCATTTCCACCGCCGAGGCAGAGCGCGGCGATGCCGCGCTTGAGATTGCGGCGCTGCAATTCGTAGAGCAGGGTGACGAGGATGCGCGCGCCGCTGGCGCCGATGGGATGGCCGAGGGCGACAGCGCCGCCGTTCACGTTTACTTTTTCGGGATTGAGCTTGAGCTGCCGCGTAACGGCGATGGCAGCGACGGCGAAAGCTTCGTTGAGTTCGACAAGGTCGACGTCTTTGTCGCGGTCCCAGCCAGTTTTCTTCAATAATTTTTCGACGGCATCCACTGGCGCCATCATTACCCACTTCGGTTCGACGCCGCTGACGGCTTGCGCGACAATTCGCGCAAGCGGCTGCTTACCCGTGCGTGACGCATTCCGCTCGCTGCTAACAATCAATGCCGCCGCGCCATCGTTGGTGCCGGGGGCGTTCCCCGCCGTGACTGTGCCGTCTTTTTTGAACGCGGGCTTCAATTTCGCGAGAGCTTCCATCGAAGTATCTTCGCGCGGCGATTCGTCGTACTTGATGATGATCGGCTCGCCCTTTTTCTGCGGCACTTCGATGGGAAGAATCTGCGCTTCGAAGAAGCATGATTTTCGCGCGCGCACGGCTTTCTGGTGGCTTGCGACCGCAAACTTGTCCTGCTCCTCGCGCGTGATGCCATATTTTTCGGCGACGAGTTCCCCGGTCATGCCCATGTGAAAATTTTCGTAAGCGTCCCACAATCCGTCGGCGATCATTGAGTCGACAAGTTTCCCATCGCCGATACGGTAGCCGGTTCTCGCTTGCGGCAGAAGATACGGGCAGTTGGACATGGACTCCATCCCGCCCGCCACGACTATTTCCGATTCGCCAAGCTGGACCGCTTGCGCGGCCAATGCAACGGCTTTCAAACCGGAGCCGCAAACTTTGTTAATGGTCATCGCCGCAACACGGGGATTGCAGCCACCCTTCAGCGCCGCCTGCCGCGCCGGGTTTTGGCCGAGCCCCGCCTGCACGACGTTGCCGAGAATGGCTTCGTCAATCTCGTTCGAATCGAGGCCGGCGCGGCGGATCGCTTCAGCAACAGCTTTCCCGCCAAGTTCCGGCGCGGAGAATCCGGCGAGGCCACCTTGAAATTTTCCGATGGGCGTTCGAACGGCGGAGAGAATGACGGGAGTTTCGGTGCTCATGGTAAGCCTCCGGAGGAGCGGCGAGCTTCATTATACCGCGATGCAAGGAAGGAGGCTGAGGCGGCAAGCCAAACTCCGGGGGCGGAATGCTCCGCCCCCGGAAAGCGATGCTAATTCGCGGCGGCTCCGTCAGCGCCCGGCTGGGCTTCGTCAGCGCTGGGGCCGTAAAGACCCGGAACGGCAACGCCTATCAAGCGGTAATACACCGTGAGCTGCGCGCGATGATGGATGTGATGATTCAGGACCATGCCCCGAATGCAGGCCACGCGCGGCAAGTTGAAAATTTCCTGGCCGCCGGCAAGCAGTTTCCAGTGTTTCATCATTTCCGCGTCGCTCACGGTGGAAAGCGCGGCACGAGATTCGGCGACATTCTTGTCGAATTCGGCGAGGAGTTCCTTGCGATTGCCGATCTTCGGCGGTTGGAAACCCGGGCCGCCCACGGGCGCATAGTCGAACTCCTGCGTGTTGATGGTCATCGGCAGCCAGCCAACCATCGTTGCGACGTGGCCAGCGAGCCAGCCGACGGTGCCGGATTTTTCGTGCGGCTTCCAGTTCCACTTCTCATCGGGACAGCGTTCCAAGACTCTGCGCGTGTTCTTCATCTCCTCGTCAAACTCATCAAGCATCATTTGTCCAATGGTCATGACTTCCTCCCTTGTGAAATGCGAGATTGGGGCGCACCGATCCTAGGCGAATAAAAAGCGAATTGTCAAGCTCATTTTTCATCCACTTCCGGTCACCCTCTCCAACCCTCTGCCCTCCTTAGTTGCGGGAACGTCCAAATTGGTCACTTCGAATTTACGCCGGCCCTCGCCGGTGCACTTGACAGAAAGTCAAGGCCGAAGAGAATGGCAGCATGGCACACCAATTCTCCACGTCGTACATAAAAGACTCCATCGGTGTTTTTCAGTATTACAAGAAACTGGCGGAGCGGGCGATAGCCCAGTGCCCGGACGCGGGGCTCTTCACGACCCCCGATGCCGAGTCCAATTCCATTGCCGTCATCGTGAAACACCTGGCTGGGAACATGCGCTCGCGCTGGACGGATTTCCTAACCAGCGATGGAGAAAAGCCCGACCGCAACCGCGACAGCGAATTTGAAGCGCCGCCAACAACGCGCGCGGAATTGATGGAGATGTGGGAACGCGGGTGGAAGCTCCTGTTCGGAGCATTGGAGCCCCTTGGCGATGCGGATCTGACGCGGACAATTACCATCCGTACCGAGCCGCATTCGGTCATGCAGGCCATCAACCGGCAGGTTGCGCACTATTCCTATCATGTGGGACAGATTGTTTATCTGGCACGGCAGTTCGCAGGAGACAAGTGGCAAACACTCACTGTCCCGAAAAAGAAGTCAGCAGAGTTCAACCGGCAAGTTGCCGCGGGCGAGAAGTCGCAAAGATAATGGCCAAGTTGCCGCACTCAGCTTGAACCAATTGCCGACCGACAATGTGCGTGTTACGTGCTGAGTATCGAGGAGCAAAATGGATAACCTGAGCGATAGTGAATTGATCTTCGAAGTCACCGAAGAGGCTGACGGCGGATACGTCGCGGAGTGTTTGACGGAGAGCATCGTCACTCAAGGTGACGCTTGGGAAGAGCTGCGAGCAATGGTCAAAGATGCCATGGACGCCTATTTCTTTGACGGCCCGAAGCCACAATGGATTCGGCTGCGCTTGGTCCACAATGAAGTCCTGTCAACGAAATGAAGAGTCCCCCGTGACCTGAGCGGACACCAACTTGCGGACGCGCTTTTTCAAGAGCTGGTCGTACCGTGAAGTTGGCCCGGGAGTCGCATCATTCTTCAGACCGAGCAACCTGGACACCAGCGCATTCCAGTCCCGGCCCACAAGACGCTGCGGATCGGGACTCTGAACGCAAACGTTCGCCTTGTTGCCACCCACAAGGGCGTCTCCCGGCAGCAAATCCTCGACACGGTAAAGTAGACAGTCACGCGCGGTTTCATCCTCGATTAAAATCCGATACCCTTCTAATCGATGGCAACTTTGTTTGAGATGGAACCGCTTGGGGAGAGCGGGCTGAAACTCAACGATGCGCAGAGGCACGCGATCACGCACGGTGAAGGACCGCTGCTGGTGATTGCGGGGGCGGGAACCGGAAAGACGCGCGTCATCACGGAACGCATCCGGCACCTGCTGCAATCGGATGAAACCCTCTCCGGCGAAAACATTCTTGGGCTGACATTCACGAAGAAAGCCGCGGGTGAGATGAAAGGCCGCGTGGTGAAGGCCACGGGCGAGCGCGGCAAAGCGGTGAGGCTGGCGACGTTTCATTCCTTCTGCGAGACGCTACTGGCGGAGGCCGACCCGCAGCGGGTGATGCTGGACCAGTTCGATCACTGGATCCTGTTGCGGCGCAACCTGCGGCGGCTGGGTCTGGACAAATACAGGAGACTGGCCGATCCCGGGCAATTTCTCAACGATTTCGTGGAGTTTTTTTCGCGTTGCCAGGACGAATTGGTGTCCGGCGAAGACTATCAGCAGTATGCCGCCGGGCTGGCGGCGCGCCTGGAGGCCGAACGGGAGACGCTGGACGAAGACACTCTCGCGGAACGCCTGGAGACGGTCGCGTTACAGCAGGAGCTTGCACGCGCATACCGGGCCAGCGAAGAACTGCTGCGCGAAAAGAACCGGGTCTCCTTTGGTTCGCTGATCACCGGAGCGGTGGCCTTGCTAGAACGGGACGCGCCACGGCGCGAGGCTCTGCAAAACAAGTACCGCTACATCCTGGTCGATGAATTTCAAGATACCAACATCGCTCAACTCCGCTTGCTGGAGATGCTGGCCGGGCCCACGAAGAGTGTCGTCGCGGTCGGCGACAACGACCAGGCGATTTACCGGTTCCGCGGAGCTTCCTTCGGGAGTTTCAAATTATTCCTGGAGCGTTTTGCCGGGTGGAAAGAAGGCCAGGACTCCACACCGTTCTGCGTGGCGCTGACGGAGAACTATCGTTCGACACCGAACATCCTGCGCGTGGCGATGCAGGTGATCGGGCAAAATGCCGTAAGCGCCGACTTTCCGAAGAAAGTCCTCTCACCAAACAAACCCCCGGGTGAAAAGATTCGCATCGTGGAGCTGGCGACTCCAGAAGAAGAATCGCGATGGGTGGCAAGCGAACTCGAGCGCATTCATGGAACGGGGCGGCGCTGGAAAGATTTTGCAGTGCTCTACCGCCAGCACGCGCACCGGGATCATCTTGTGGAAGAGCTATCGCGGCGAAAGATTCCGTTTGTAATCACGAGACTCTCTATTCTGGAGCATCCCCTGGTGAGGGATGTGCTTGCGTATCTGCGGTTAATCGCCGCGCCTTACGACGACATTGCTTGCGCGCGTGTGCTGGCGGCACCGGCATGGCACCTGGAAGCGGCGGATTTGGTGCGTCTGGCCACACGTGCGCGAAAAGAGAAAAAGGCGATCTACGATCTCTTGCAACTGCCCCAGGGACAATTGGCGTTCGACCGCTCACAAGCGGCGCTCGGGCAACTGGTGGAATTTGTTTCTTCGCAGAGAAAAACACTGAAGCGCTGCACGGCGCGGGAGATTCTGGGCAGTCTGACGAAGTGGCTGGAGATACCGCAGCGCGCGAAGGAACACGACCGAAAATATGTCACGCGGCTGGCGGAGTTTATGAAGGAGTGGGAACCGAAAAGCGAAACGCGTGGTCTGGGGGAGTTTATCGAGTATCTGGATTATTACGCTCAGGCTGGGGGAGTGGTGAGCCTGGAAGACGACGCGCCGACAGACGCGGTGCAATTGATGACCGTCCATGGCGCGAAGGGCCTGGAGTTTCCGCAGGTGTTTCTGTTGCGTGTGAACAACCGCGCCTTTCCGGCAACCGAGAGGTCCCGTGTGTTCGAATTCCCGGTGGAGCTAATGAAAGAGGGCGCCCCCGCGGAGCAGTTTCATATCCAGGAAGAGCGGCGGCTGTTTTACGTGGCGCTAACGCGCGCGGAAGAACGGCTGACCATCAGCACAGTGACGGAGAAAAAAGGAAAAGTGCCGGTGTTCATCGAAGACATCGTGATGGAACCGGCGGTAAAGCGCCAGGACGTGCGCCAAATCATGCCGAAGCTGCCTCCCGCGGGAAAAGAGGATCGGGCGCCGCAAGGCGACTGGCAAGATGCACAGCTCTTTCCCGCCGCGGCGGAACCGGCAAAGATTTTTTCGCGGATTGCGGATTGGGCGGAAGAGTTTCACCCACCGTCACCGGAGCCGCTGACGCTCAGCCCGTCGGCGCTGAACGGCTACCGGACCTGCCCGCAACGATATCTGTTCGGGTATTTGTGGTCGTTGCGGGAAGGTCCGAAGGCGGCGGTGACTTTTGGGGCCGTGATGCACACGACCATCAAACGTTTTGTGGATCAATTGCGCAAGGGAGTGAAGCTGCCCTTCGACGAAGTGCAAAGAATCTTTGAGATGGAATGGAATTCGAAAGGATTTGAAGACGAATATCAAGAAGCGGAATACAAGAAGGACGGGCTGGAGCAGTTGCGCGCGTTTCATGCGGGAATGATGGCGGAACTCCCGCAAGCGTTGGAACAGGAGAAGACATTCGAATTGCCCCTCGACAACAACGTCATCATCAAGGGGCGCATCGACCAGATCAATTCATTGGGGAACAAGCGAGACGTGGAAATCCTCGATTACAAGACGGGACGTCCGAAAAAGGATGCGGACGCCAAAAGAGACTTACAGCTGAGCTTGTATGCGCTGGCGGTGAAGGAGATTTTGGAGCTGGAGCCCGTGCGGCTGGTGTTTCATTATTTGCAGAACAACCAGGTCCAGGTGACCACACGCGATGCGAAGCAACTGGACGAAGCGCAGAAAGTCGTGCAAGAAGCCGCGGCGGACATTCGCGCGGGAGAATTCCCAGCGAAACGAGGTTTCGTCTGCCGCAATTGCGCCTACAAGCCCATCTGTCCAGCGCATGAAGAAGCCCTGAGCGCCTGAAAGAACGCGCGCTGGAAGGATTACCAGGAACGGTTGAAGCAGCACCGGCGGCCGAGACTGATGGAATCGCGTTATCAGCCGTTGCCCGGTAAAAGAAAAAGGGCGCCCCAACCTGCGTCAGGGCGCCCGAGCCGTCGAATCCTGTTGAAGACGTCCTACTTCCCTTTTTTCGGCCCCTTTTTCTCGTCCTTCTTGCCCTTTTTCTTCATTCGAATTTCCTCCTCAGGTTCAGCGGATGACGGGCGTCACAGCCTGCCACTACGCCTTGACTCCATATACGGGCGGCCTGCGCAAGAGTCAAGACAATTTGCAGTGAAAGAGAAAAACCGGCTATCTCGGGGTGGCCCCGGCGTAGTAACCCTCACGGGTCAGGATGGTCAGCCCTTCGCGCCTTACACGAACCTCGATGGAATGGTATTCCGCGCCGCGGTCCGTGCCGCTAGGCGCGTAGGCCAGCGTATACTGGTTGCGAGCCTCTTCCGTGACCCTGGAATACAGCTCCTCCATCGCCCGGCTCTTCAAGCCATAATAGACGTCGCCGCCGGTATCATGAGCGTATTTGGAAAGCCGTTCGAATCGCCGCTCGAAAAAAGCGCTGCCCACGCCAACACCGTAGACCGCTATGTTGTAGCGCAACAGTTCCTTTAGGACCGTATCGTAGTTATTCACATTGAACTTCGGCCCGTTCACGCCATCCGAAATCAAGAAAATAATCTTCCGGCGTTCGCGGTCGCGATCCTTCAACAACTGAGCCGCGGCATACACCGCGTCGTCCAGCGCTTTGGTCGGCTGGCCCTTGATGTTTGCAAGCCCTCCCGCGATGTTCGGCGCATCCCCCATTGCGGAGTGACCATTGATCGAGGGCCCATTATTGATGGCCGGACTCGAAGGCCCGGCGGAAGTTTCCTCGTCGAGATGCGTGCGCTTCAGCTCGGTGAGGAGTTTGTCCTGGTCGCTGATGAAACCCTGGCCTGGGTGGAAGAACTGGTCAAAGCGGCATACCCAGGCTTCATCGTTCAGGCTCAAGCCGGCAACAATGGCACGAAGGCTGTCCGCAACCTGCTTGGCATCCTTGGATTTCAGGTCGTTGTCGATGAGCACGATCATGGAAATGGGAACCACATCCGCCAGGAAGGAGGCGATTCTCTGTTCGATGTTGTCCTCAAAAATGCGAAATTCGTCCCGCCGAAGGTCTGGGACGAGCCTCCCTCCCACGTCCTTCACCGTCACGGGGACGATAACTTGATCCACCGGAATCCTGATCCTCGTCTGCACTCCGGTGTGTTGCGGGGAGGAAGGCGTATCCTGCGCAGGAGAAGCGCTGGCGGCGCTGTCCTGAGGCGGTTGCGCCTTCAGCTCAGCGAAAGATGCGGCCAGGAGCAAGGTGACCGCCATCAACAACGTTTTTCGTAGACTTTTCATAGTCCGCAAGCCAAACTTCGTATTGATATTATCCGCAAGAATGATTTCGGCCACGCATCCATCGCACCGCTTCGCGGCATCCTACGGAGGGGTAGTACCCCCGCGGGGTTTTTCCGGCCGGGCATCTCTCGCCAAGGAAAGTATACATGCCTTCGATGCACAAGCTTTTGATGCAATGTGTGACGGCAACGGTTGCGGTGATTTTGGCCATTCCGGCGATGCCCCAGGAGCCGGCCGGACAAGCACCGGTGATCAAGTCGCAGGTAAGCCTGGTGAACCTGTTTGCGACCGTGCGCGACAAGAACAAGAGGATCGTGCCCACTCTGAAGCAGGAAGATTTCAGGGTTTCCGAAGATAATCAGGACCAGAAAATCGCATTTTTCTCGAGAGAGGTGGCCCTGCCGATCACGCTGGCGCTGCTGCTCGATACCTCAGGCAGCGAGCAGGACATGCTTGGCGCCATTCAGGACGCGGGGAGCCGGTTCATTGCCCGCGTCATCCGCAAAGGCGACGAGGCGCTGGTGATGTCCTTCGATTCGAACGTCGATCTGCTGTCGGATTTCACCGACGAGCATGGGCAACTGGAACGCGCCATTCGAAAGAGCAGGATCAATGTGCCGGATCAGGGGACCATCGCGGGAAATCCCGGGCCCATCGGATCGCGGCAAATCACCGGCACCGCTCTATATGACGCGATCTACCTGGCGTGCGGTGAAAAACTCGCTTCGGAAGCCGGGCGCAAGGCAGTTGTCATCGTTACCGACGCGGAGGACACGGGCAGCAAGGTAAGACTGGAAGAAGCGATCGAAGCGGCCCAGCGCACGGATACGGTGATTCATATCCTGCTCGTCGTGGACCCGCGATATGGCGGCAACCCGGGAATAGCGCACAAACTGGCGGAGGAGACCGGCGGGCGCATGATTTCCGTTCGGTCGGAAAAGAAGCTCGCGGAAGCCTTTGACGAGATTTCCGAGGAGCTCCGCAGCCAGTATACGCTGGGCTACTATCCGACCAATTCGGCCCAGGACGGAAAATTCCGCAAAGTCAAAGTGGAAACGACCGAGCACGACCTGAAGGTCCTCGCCCGCAAAGGCTACTACGCGCCAAAAGGGTGAGTCTTCCGAAGCCTTAGGCGGCAAGCTGGTCCCACGCTAGATGCGCTGCGTCCGCGTTGCCGCCCAAGTCGCTCGATATCGCTTCGAATCGGCCGGAAAGAACCACCAACGGTGTTGCTCGCAGCAATCGGCGGTGGAGTTCTAGGCCTTAGCTGGCTGCACGTACTCCGCCTTCGCGTCCACCTGATACCCTTCGCCGTACTTGTCATGGTGCCGCACCCACGCCATGCCATGCTTCAGCCCCTCTTCGTCGCGCCCCTTTGGTGTAAGGTCCAGCCAGTTGTATGCCCCGATCAGGATGTCCAGCCCGCGAGCGTAGCTCGAATAGGTATGGAAGATGTTGCCGGACCCGTCTCTGTAGAACACGCTCGTGCCAGGTCGTTCTTCGCTTGGGAATTGCTGCATGGAATAGTTGTAGTACACCTGGCCTTTCTCCAGTTCCTCCTTGGTCATGGACACCTGGTAGTCGTAGTTGAAGTCGGTCACACTCGACGACACCCAATGGAACCGCCAGCCCATGCGCTTCTTGAACGCCTCGATCTGCGCCAGCGGCGCCCGCGAGACCACCACCAGCCTGACGTCTCGCGCCGCCAGATGCACCACGCTGCCGTCGATATGGTCGGAAATGAACGAGCAGCTCGGGCAGCCTTCCTTCCAGTCCGGACCGAGCATGAAGTGATACACAATCAGCTGGCTCCTGCCGCCGAAAAGTTCGGCCAGCGATTCCTTACCTTTCGGGCCATCGAACGTGTATGCCTTCTCTACCTTCTCCCAGGGCATTTCCCGGCGTAGCCGGCTGAGTTCATCCCGCAACTTCGAGAATTCCTTCTCCTTTTTCAAGAGTTCCTTGCGGGCCGCAAGCCACTCCGGCGGTGACACGATTCTTGGATGATCCATCTTGCTCTTCTCTAGTCTGGGTTCCATCTTCATCTCCTCTCGTTTACGTCTTTGGTTCGATTTTCCGGGAATTAGGCAAACGGATTTTCGTCTGCGCTCGGCCCGTAAATCGACGGCACTGGAACATCCAGCATCCGCAGGTAAACCGAGAGCTGCCCGCGATGGTGATAGTTATGATTCATGAGGATTGAGCGAATGAATGCGATCCGCGGGACCGACATCAGGACCTTTCCCTTCCTCGTCAAGCTCCACATGGAGGTGAGCCGGGCGTCGTCCATCTTTTTCAGTGTATCCTTCGCACTCTCGAGGCTCTTGGAGAAAGTTTCCAGGACTTCCTGGCGGCTCTTCGCCTCCGGCTGTGAAAAGTTCGGGGCTTCCATACTGTCCGGCACCGCTGCCGCCGTGACGCTGCCCGGCAGGGACGCAATGTGCAGGGCCAACTGGCCCAGCGAAAAGGATTTCGGGTGGGGTTTCCAGGCGAATTTGTCTTCCGGAATTCGCTCCAACACTCGCTTCGTCGTTTGTGCTTCCTGGTCAATCTCCATCAAGATAGAATCTAGAAGTCTCATAACTTCTCCTTTCGTGTCGCTCTTCGAACGAAACTTCTTCACCACCAAAGCGGTCAATTCGCTCGTTAACATCACGGCAACGACCGTCAGCGCTGCGCTGCGTTGGTGTTGCCGCCGAGGCTGTTCAGATGGAATTCGAAGCAGCCAGAAAGATTTACGGGCGGTGGTGCTCGCAGCAATCGCTCGCGGAGTCTTGGGCGATTGCGGGCCAGTACGGCTTATCCGCGTCAGCTAGATAGCCATCGCTGTAGCGATCATGATGGCGAACCCATGACATCGTAAAGGCCAAGGCGTCTTCGTCGCGGCCTTTGGGCACAAGGTCGAGGTAGTTGTACGTGCCGACCCCCATCTCAGTGCCGCGCGCATAAGTGGAATAGGTGTGGAAGATATCGCCAATAGGATCCTTGTAGAACACACTGAGTCCAGGGGCTTCCTCGCTCGGGAATTCGAGCATGTCGTAGTTGTAATACACCTTGCCCTTGGTCATTTCGTCTTTGGTGAACGAGACGTGGTAGTCGCGGTTGAAATCATTCTGATACGACGACAACCACTTGAAGCGCCAGCCCAAGCGCTCCTTGAACACTTGGATCTTCGGCAGGGGCGCTCGTGAAATCGCTACAAACGTCACATCGCGCTGACCCAGGTGCACGAGTGCGCCGTCGGTATGATCCATATTGAACGAACAACTCGGGCAGCCCTCCTTCCACTCCGGTCCAAACATGAAGTGATAAATGATCAGCTGGCTTTTCCCGCCGAAGAGGTCGCCAAGCGACTCCTTTCCGCCAGGTCCATCGAAAACATATTTCTTCTCCACTTTCTCCCAGGGCAGTTCGCGGCGTTCCCTGCTCAACTGATCGCGCAGACGGGTGAATTCCTTCTCCTTTCTCAAGAGTTCCTTGCGTGCCGCAACCCATTCCGTCTGCGAGACAACTTTCGGATGTTCAATCGTGCTCTGTGACATAACTGGTTCTCCTTTGTTCTATGTCCACTCGCGCATTCTCTGAATGATCAGCTGGAAAATAAAACGGGTTTCGAACCTGCTCTCTAGTTGCCCGCCGCCTGTGCCTTGGACGCTTGGCTTGCCTGTTGCATTTGCGCAAGCACTTTGCGAATGGCTGCGTTGGACCCGGGGTTGCGTTTCTCGCGCCAGGATTCGAGGCGATTGCAGTGTTGTTCGAGGTTGCCGAGGAACTTCGGGCTGCTAAACATCGCGCGCCACGCGACGATCACCGGCTTCACCTGTTCCCACACGCCCCATTGCTCCCCGCTGCTTTCGAAAAAAAACTCTTCGTCGATGAGGCCGCGGTTTACGATGCTCGCGACCATTTCCCAATAACCGAGCACCATGCGCATGTACGTGTTTCCCTGGCTGCCGGGAGGACAGACACGCATCAACTCCTCCTCGTTTTTCACGTGGAAGTTGGCCGAGAACCACTCCCGCGCTTCGCGCAACCGTGGCTCACGCCGGTCCTCAAACAGACGCAACATCAAATTGACTTGTTCGTTCGTTACTTCACCCATGTTTCCTCCTTTGGATTTGACTTCTGGAATAATCTCTTGAGCCCTTCTTCGCGCCGAGCTTCTTGACCAGCGCGGTCAATCCGCCCGCCGACAGCACGCTGCCGACCATCAGCGCTGCACTGGCCATGCAAAATGGACACATAATTTCCTTCCGTCGCCGGGACGACGCCCAGCGCATCGTCGTTCACCGCAAACGCGACGCCTCCGCCCGCTTCCGAACGCCTTCATGGATATGCTTCCAGCCCCCCGTGACTCCTTTTCGGTGGTCTTCCAAAATCAGTCCAAGCGCCGTGTGGTGAAAACTGAGCAGTGTTCCGCCATCTTTCTCGCTCAAGCGGTACTGCAGATTCGACACGACCGGATAGGACATGAACAACGGCCCGGTAATCTCGAGCAACGTCGGCCGCTTAATGGCCTGCACCACTCCCCAGAAGTGGCCGTTGTTGTCGCCCAGGTCGCGGTACCACCTGCCGCCCGGCCAGGCCTCGAGCTTCATAGGCATGGGCCTGTCTTCGGCCGTTTCGTTGAACGGTCCGAGTTGCTCCAACAGCGCCGCAAACGTCGCCTCCAGCGGCGCGCGCACTTGGATTTCCTCCGTGATGCCCAGCGTCAAATCCTCAATTCTTGTTGCCGTCGAGATCATTTTTCCTCCTTGAACTAAAATCCGGTCCCGCGTCGTTTGACGGATTGCTTTTCCGCTCGGCGCGTTCCTTGACGCGGTTTAATTGATGACGCCAGTAGCGCTCGAACGTTTCCGTCCATTCATGAAGCGGCCGGATGGCCTCGGCGTTGGTTCGATAGAGCATCCGGCGGCCGTCGCGCCGCACGTTGACCAGGCCCACCTCGAGCAACACCCGGAGGTGCTTCGACACCGACGGCTGCGCCACCCTCAGCGAATCCACAATCTCTCCCACCGGCCGCTCCTGCAGCGCCAGATAGTTCAGAATCTCCCGCCGCCGCGGCTCCGCCACGGCATTGAACGCATCCGACGTTGTCGCTGCTCGTGCCATGGGCTCAACAATATATTCCTATATGGGAATGTGTCAAGCACTTTTTTTCTCCCACCTCCATCACCTCTAACGCTCTTCCGTTGGTCCTTGCTTCGCGGGTACGCCAAACGGAACGGCTTCGCGATCATAACCGCCGACAGAGATTTCGTCATGATGGCGAATACACTCGGGCACCCGTCCAAAAGACCTATGGGCAGGCAGCTCAAAAGTGAAGCCTCTTCGTGGTCCTCCGCTGAAGTAAGGCGGCTGTGGGAGGAACCCACCGAAGCCATCCCGCAAAACCAGCGGGAGGCCAGAGGAATCCTCTTCCTTTTAGGGAGAGGAGGATGTCAACATCGAATCAGCTAGAATCGCGCCCGGCACACATCTGGCGGCCCTTTTTTCTGGTTTCCATCCTCTCCCTCTTTCCATTCCCCAGTAGTGGGCCGGTTTCCGATTGTTCGACGTCCTCCAGAACTAGGTCGGCAATTCCCGAGACGCAGACTCCCCCGCATAGGAGAAGATGGCGTCCGGTGGAACGGATTCGGCTATGCGTTACGAGCTCTTACCGCGGCCCGCTCCAAATTCGAACGATCCCAATTTCCAAGAATTGCTCCTGCTTCATAGGTGCTCTGGCAAAACTCCAGCAATAATTGCCCGGGAGTGTCCGACGATCGAACATCGTCATACATCAGAAAGAATTCGCTTTTCTCCGTACTATAGAAAGCCTTCCTGGGGCCCACGCGGTGTTCCTTAAATCCCGCCGGCTCCGGCGCGGCATACGCATAGAAGGCCGCATCCCTCACTATCTCGCCATCGCCGGGCCAAAACCCCACGCTGATTACTTCGTGGGAGTAGGCTTCTTTGGTGATCGGGTCCGCGCCCGGGCGCTCCGGCGCACTTCTCCCGGAAAAGCGCGTCACCGCCAGATCGAAACTGCCCCAGAAGAAATGGACGGGGCTGACCTTGCCAATGAATCGTGAGCGAAATTCCCAGAAAACGGTGTCCACGCTAACGAGAATTTGCCAGAAGCGATGCGCATATTCGCCATCGTATGCCGCATGACTCTCATCCAGATTGAATCGAACAGGCCGAGGCACTTCCACGGGCATGGGCCACACTTTCACATCGATGCCGAGTGAATGCAACGCGCCCATGAATTCCGAATAGAATTCGGCAACGGTACGGGGGACGAGGCGGAAGGCCCTGCTTTCCCCGAGACTGGTGGTAATCTCCAGGGTGTGAGCGATGAAATCGAAGCTAACCTCAAAAACTCCCTTATTATAGGGTATCGGTGAGGTCGTTAAACCGCGAGCGGTGACGTAGAGAGTCGATCCCCACCAGTGGTTGATCTGCGGGCTAAGCGCGAGACGGACTTTCCCAACGATTTGGGTCCACATGTGCAGGGTGGCATAGGTATCCTTCCATTCGGCGAGCGGAAGCGCTGGCCAGGAATCAGATTGTGTCATGCGAACTCCCTCCTGCTCGGAGCGCGTCACGCGTAGAACCGCTTCGAGGTTTGCCGCACCGAGACACACAGCTTTCGTCCAAAACAGCAACCGAGCAGAAGTTTATATCATAGGCGTTGACTGTGCAGGTCGGCTTGGGAGTTGAGCCGCTTTCACGCGGTCAGCCGCCTGATGAACGCACAAATCGGAGACTTGCTCACTACCCATTCCCCGAACCAATTGACCGCAATCCTCCGACCGTCTACCATCCTCGTTTCGCTCCGCGCCCATGCTCAATGAGACCATCGCCCACTACAAAATCCTCCGCAAGCTTGGCAGTGGAGGCATGGGCGTCGTCTACGAAGCCGAAGACACCAAACTCGGCCGCCGTGTCGCCCTGAAATTTCTCCCGGAAGCCACCCACCGCGATCCACAGTCTCTCGAACGCTTCCTCCGCGAAGCCCGCGCCGCCTCCGCGCTCAATCATCCCGGTATTTGCATCATTCACGCCATCGAAGAACACGATGGCCGGACCTTCATCGCCATGGAATTGCTCGAAGGGCAGACTCTCGACAAATTGATCCCCCTTGGTTCCCTTCCGGTTCAGCGCACCATCGACATCGGCATCCAGCTCGCCGACGCGCTTGACGCCGCCCACAAAAAAGGCATCATCCACCGCGATATCAAGCCCGCCAACATTTTCGCTACCGAGCGAAGCGCCGTCAAGATTCTCGATTTTGGCCTCGCCAAACTCCTCCCAGAGCACCACCTAAACCTCGCCGGCGAAACCCTCGACGATCCGGAGACTCTGCTCCTCACCAGTCCCGGCACCGCCGTCGGCACCATCTCTTACATGTCACCCGAGCAAGCGCGCGGCGAGGAACTTGATGCTCGAAGCGACCTCTTCTCTCTTGGCGGCGTGCTCTACCAAATGGCTACGGGCAAGCAGCCTTTTCCTGGCACTACCAGCGCCGTGGTCTTCGACAACATCTTGCGCAACGCTCCCGTGGCTCCCGTCACCCTCAATCCCAACGTACCTGCCGAGCTTGAGCGCATCCTCAACAAGGCCCTCGAAAAGGATCGCGACGTCCGCTACCAGGTCGCCGCGGAATTGCGCGCCGACCTCAAACGCCTGCAACGCGAATTGGACTCCGGGAAGGCCACGCCCGTCTCCGCTTCTTCAGGTCGCATCTCAACGCCATTGTCCACGCCAGCCGCCCAACCCGCCGAGCCACCGCGCTCGCCTTCAAGCAGTTCCGTGCTGATGGCCGCCGCCAGCAAGAACAAATTCGGCACCGGCCTCGCACTTGCAACTGCTCTCCTCTTGCTCGTCGCCGCCGCCTTCGGCATCTACTCACTGGTTTGGCGCACACAGCATCTGCCTTTTGAAAAAGTGAAGATCGAAAATCTGACCAACAGCGGACATGTCTTCTTGACAAGGCTCTCTCCCGATGGAAAATATTTGTTGCTCGTCCGCGAAGAAAACGGGCTGCAATCGCTCTGGCTGCGGCATATCCCCACGGGCAGCAATACCCAGGTGGTCGCCCCATTTGCGACGCGATATGCGGGATTGACATTTTCGCCCGACGGAGATTACATCTATTTCGTGCGCCGCGATGAAGAGGAGCAGTCGATCGCTTCTCTGTATCTGGCGCCCCTGCTGGGCGGAACGCCGCGATTGATGATCAAGGACGTGGACAGCCCCATCGTATTTTCCCCGGATGGGCAGCGCTTCGCCTATCTCCACCAGCACGAAGATTCTTCGCTGATGGATTTATATCTCGTCCACAAGGATGGCTCTCAGGGCCGCGCGTTATTCAATCACAAGCCAATTTCGACGGACAGCCTCACCCTCACTTGGTCGCCGGACGGAAAAACGATTTTGATCCCCGTGGTGCAGCCGACACCAAATGACTTCGGCGGCTTTGTCGCGGTCGACGCCGCGAGCGGAGAGCAGAGGCTGGCCGCCCCAGCGAAGGACCGCGCCTACTTCGATCCCTCGTGGATGCCGGACGGCAACGGCGTCCTGGTTTCCGCGTCTCTTGCGGAAACCGGTTTCGAACCGGCGCAACTCGGAATCGTTTCGTACCCGGGAGGAGAATTTCGCCTGCTCACCACGGACACAAACCGCTATCTGCACCCGAGCCTGGCGTCCGATGGCCGCACGATTGCCGCCAGTCAGGCGCAGCTCAAATTCGAGCTCGGCGTGGCCCCCGCATCCTCGCCCGACTCGGTGCAACCGGTGCCGTTGTCGTCTCGATTGAGTATCTGGCGATGGGATTGGATGCCCGACGGGCGTCTGGTCATCCCGCAAGGGCCTGACATTCGAATCGTGAGCACCGCCGGAAGCGAGAGCGTCGTGGCCTCGAATATGCGGCATCCTCCGGACCAGGCCGCTTCCTGCGGCGGCGGGAAGTACATCGTGTTCCGTCAGTTCGGCGGGGTGAGTGGCGTGGCCACAAATCTGTGGCGCATAGATGCGGCGGGAACCAACCTCAAGCAGCTCACCTTCGGATTGAACGAATCCGATCCGGAATGTTCGCGCGACGGAAAATGGGTCTACTACGTGGATCGCGGCGATAACCGCTATTTGAAACGGATTTATCTCGAAGGTGGGCTAGCGGAAACTGTGGTCTATGCGCCCACCGGTCTTTACGCGCTTTCTCCGGACGGAAAAACAATCGTGAAGGACGAAGTGCGCGATTCCGATCATCAGTTGATGCTGGCGCTTTATTCGATCGAGGAAAAGAAAAAATCCTATATCGAATATGACCAGAGAGCTCTGCGGGGATTTGCGTTTCTGCCGGACGGAAAATCGGTCGCGTACGTGGTGCGGGAAAAAGCCGTGGATAATCTTTGGACCCGCCCCGTGGATGGCTCGCATAGCCGCCCGTTGACGCACTTCACGTCGGAATCGATTTACGCTTTCCGGTATTCTCCCGACGGCGCGAAAATCGCCATCGAACGCGGGCACATAGAGTCCGACGCGGTGCTCCTTCGCGACGCCTCTCAGTAGAAAACAATCAAAGCCGACAGAGAAAAATCAAAGACCGATTACTTGATCTCCGCGCCTCCAGGATTGGGTGTCGCGGGGACATTGGCGTTGGCGTGGGCAAAATAGCCGCGGCGCGCGCGCACCTGGTAGCCCTTGTGTTCGGGCACTTCGATGCGGATCTTGTGGTAGCGGCCATCGAGAACGTAGTTCGTCGGAAGATAGGCGATGGAATACTGGTTGCGAAGTTCGTCGCCGATGTCCTGGAACGACTGATCGAGATCGTCCACGTGATAAGGAAAAAACGCGCGGCCTCCGGTTTCCTCGGCCAGCTCCTGGAGAATCTTGTCACCGTCCGTTAGGTGATATTTGCGGTCGCCCATCTTGCCCGGATCGGTTTGCGAGAGGGAAATCCACTGCGTGCTCGTGCTGATCGTGTAAATGACCACGCTGGTGCGCTGGGCCATTTCGATGGCATCCGCGCGTGTGCGGGTCGATAAGTTGTCCTCGCCATCGCTGATGAGAATCATGACGCGACGCACCACGTCCGGCTGATCGCCCGGCGGGCGCGGCGGATGGCTCAACTCTTTCAGGCACGCTTCATAGATCGCGTCGTAAATAGCGGTGCCGCCGCCCGCGCGCGTCTTGGTGATCTGGTCACGCAGTGCTCCGGCGTCGCCGGTGAAGCCCTGGACGATTTGCGGCTCGTCGTCGAAGGTCATCGCAAAAGCTTGATCTTTATTGCGGCGAAGCACGCTGAACAGAAAATTGACGGAAGCGTCCTGCTCGAACTTGATGCGGTCGCGGATACTGTTGGAAGTGTCCAGCAACATGCCGATGCGCAGAGGCAGATCGGACTGCCTGCTGAAATAACGGATTTCCTGCGGAGCCTTGTCGTCCCAAATCTTGAAGTCGCCCTTTTCGAGCTCGGGGACGAGTTTGTTGCGGCGGTTGAGCACAGTGAAAAGCACGTCGACGAGGTTGACCACCGTCTTGATCGTTTGATCGCTCTTCTGGACAGGTTCTTGCTTCGGGGCCGCTGACTGTGCCGGTGCGGGCGCTGGTGGCTTGGCCGCCAGTGAGGACGCCTGAGACTTAATGACCGGCGAGGACCCTTGGGGTTTGGCCGGTGAAGATTGCTGCGCCCGGTCGGTCAGTGGAAGGAGCAACAGCGCCAACGCCAAGAAGGCCGAAGTGATTGTCCGTCGCATTTGCATCGATTATAGGTATCCCGCCAGCGCAGCGTCAATTCGGCTCTGGGGTTCTCCCGCAGCGTCACAAAGTTTTTTCAAATATTCGCGCAATTCAACGGGCAACACGGCGCGAACTTCGATCCACGCGCCGGTCCGGGGCTGCGCCAAGCCAAGCTTTGCGGCGTGCAGAAAATTACGCTTCAGCGGCGGGAGCGTGAGCTTTCCGACGCGCAATTCCGAGGCTGCTCCGTAAAGCGTATCGCCCACCACGGGATGCTTCAGCGCGGAGAAGTGCACGCGAATCTGATGCGTGCGCCCGGTGTGGAGTTGGACTTCCACCAGCGTCGTGTTGTCAATCTTCGCCAGAGCCTTCCAATCCGTCCGGGCTTCGCGGGGATTGGCGATGTCCGCTGCGTGCCAGGATTTGCGCAGCGTCGTCATGCGCGTGCGATGGATGGGATCGCGCCCAATGGCCAGCTCGATTCGCCCGCTCTTCTCTCCGAGAATGCCCTGCACCAGCGCAATGTACGTTTTCGCAATGGCTCGCTGGCGAAAAGCTTCGCCCAGCTTGGCGTGAGCCGCGTCGTTCTTGGCGACCAGGATCACCCCCGAGGTTTCCTTGTCCAGCCGATGAACAATTCCCGGCCGCAGCGGATCGCCGGACTGCGAAAGCGCCTGCCCGCGCCCCAGAAGCGCATTGACGAGCGTGCCGGAAACGTTGCCCGCCCCGGCGTGAACAGTCATGCCAGCGGCCTTGTTGATGGCGATGACGTCGTCGTCTTCGTAAAGCACATCGAGCGAAATCGATTCCGCTTCGGCGCGGGTCGCCGGCCGCGGATGGGCCCGCACGGTGATGATTTCACCGCCGCGAAGTTTCTGGGAAGATTTCGCCGGTTTGCCGTTGACGAGGACCAGGCCGCCGTCGATGAGTTCCTGCACGCGCGAGCGCGAAAGTTCCGGGCAATGGGCGGCCACGAACCGGTCGAGCCGCGTCCCAGCGTCGGTAGCTACCGCCAGAAGTTCATGAATCTCGAGTTGGGTCTCAGCCGGCACAGGCCGATTGTAGCAGGCTGTCGAGAGGCGTATATCCTGAAGGGGAATGCCGGGGAAGATCAAGAAGTTCGGAGAACGGAGAGGAGGGGTTTGGAACTCTGCGGGATGGGAGGCGCCGATGCCACAATTTAATGCAAGCGTTACTGCTTTGCCGGAATCACGAGAGGGCCTGTGTAGTAGCCCTGGCGAGTCTTGACAGTGACGCCTTCGCGCGTGGTACGGACTTCCACCTGGTGATAACTGGCGTTGCGGTTGTTGGTGTGAGGCACGTATGCCAGGGTGTACTCGTGGCGAGCTTCTTCGGTTATTCGCGAATAGAGCCTTTCCATGGCGGCGCTTTGGGCGGCGTAATAGATGTCGCCGCCAGAGTCGTTCGCGTAGTTGACCAGGCGGGAGAATTTTCGCTTTAAGGAATGGCCGACAGCCAAACTGTATACGGATACATTGTCGTGAAGGAGAGTCTCGAGAGTGTCGGAATACGTATGACGGTTAAATTGAGGTCCGTTGAGACCATCGGAGATCAGAAGGATAATCTTGCGGCGACTAGGTCCACGGTCGTGAAGTAATCCAGCCGCGGAATGGACGGCGTCGTCGAGCGCTTTGGTTGGCCGGGACCCAAGGTTAGTCGGCGCCGCCGGAGGCGGCTCGCCCACGCCGAGAGGATGGCTCGATGGTGGGGTGAGGAAGGGGACGGGGCCGGCGGTAGAAGGGCCGCTGTGCTCTTGGGCCTCCTTCAGGTCGGCCCATAGTTTGTTGAGATCGCCGGTGAATCCCTCGCCTGGATAGAACAACAGGTCGAAACGGCAGATGAGGGCCTCGTCGCTCGGACTAATTCCAGCGGTGATGGCGCGCAGAGTGGGAGCCATCTGTGCGGCATCCATCGCTTTCAGATCGTCGTCGATGAGCACGACCAGCGAGAGCGGAAAGGCTTCGGCAGTGAAAACGTCAATGGACTGTTCAACGTTGTCGTCGTAGATGCGGAACTCTTCCCTATGAAGATCAGGAACGAGATTGCCGTGGCGATCTTTGGCAGTGACAGGGAGGACGACGAGATCGGAATTGACGCTGATCTTGGTTCGGGCTTCGCTCTGCTGGGTGGTGGGCTGCGGTAGCTGTTGTGTTTGGGCGGCGGAAATTTCTTGTGCGGACGATTGCTCCGCCTGAACGAAGGTGGAGCTAGCAGCCAGCATCATAGCGAACAGCCTTCTCGGCATACGAATGGCTCTCAGGGCTCAAATCTTGCTGAAGATTCTGACGCCAGTTGGTGAAGAAAGGTGGCCAAACCTCTGTAGTGCTGATTTTAACTTTTGCTCCGTCTTCTTTTTGCCTCCTCCTTTCTAAAGATTCTCCATTTTTCCTGGCGCGTGGCGCGGTCTTAAATGCTTTTTTGCCGTATCGCCGTAAGCGTCCGGTGCTATCGTCTGTGCTAAGAGTGTGTGAGTGAGGATGATGGCCTTGGTGGACGCTCTTCCGAAATTCCGGTTAGAATGCCGTACATCTCGGACGACTGCGCTAAAACCATCTCAAACAGGAGCCTTCCATGCAGCTCTAGCCTGAGACCGAATTTTTGAGCGGGTTTATGACGCGGACGGAGCCGTAGAGATGGCCGTCGGCGAGATCTTCGGAATAGAGCACGGTAGCGCCGGAGATGCCCGCGGCTTGAACGATGAGCGCGTCCCAGAATGAAATCTTGAAACGTGATTCAAGCGCGAGAGCTTCCAGCACGGATTCTCCTGTGTTGACCACGACGTCCCAGCTCAAGTAATCGCGCAGCAACCGGCGTGTTTCCTCGAGGGACAAAGGACGGGAGGCTTTGCGGCGGACATTGATGCAAAGCTCCTGGAGAACCTGCGTGCTGAGCACACCGCCGCCGGACCGCCAGAGTTGTTCGATGACGGCGCGGGCTCGATTATGCTTGAGGCCCGTTTCGCGGTCGTGCGCGTAGACCAGAATGTTGGTGTCCACGAAGCACTTAGCGCTCATGAAGTTCGTCCCGCGAACGAGGAGGCCGCCAGCTGAGGTCAAGACCTTGACGGAGGCGCGCCAGGGCGCGTCGGCGGGAACGATCGAATCCCTTGCGCTGGCGGATGATTTCCTCCAGTTTGGCGGCCAGCAGGCCGCTGATCGAACTACCCGTCTCGGCGGCGAGGATGCGGGCTTCCCGCAAGAGTGCGACATCGAGTTTCAAAGTAATGTTCGTTTTCATGATGAGCACATATTTGCGTGCAGCACTATTCTACGTGCATAATGCCACAAGTTACAACAAAAATGCAAGCCATCTCTGAACGCGAAAATAGGACGTTGCTTCTTCGCAGCCTCAACTCGAGGGGCAAAGGCAATCTTTCAGGCGGATTTAATAGAGGCCGTGCCTACGTTCCGAGATAGCTGTTTTCCTGTGGGCTCGATCTAGCGCGGCGCGGTCTGGCTGAATTGGCTAACCTGGCGTAAGCCGCCATCATAGAATGTGGCGCGGAGGAGAACCATGCGCAAAGTTTTCTTTTTGCTGTTGTTTGTTCCGGGAGTTTTGCAGGCGCAGAGCGGTCAAGAAGCGGCGCGGACCGCGAACGCGGATGTTTCCGGGCGATGGGTGGTGAACACGGACTTTTACGGGACCACGATTTATTTTCGGATGGAGCTGAAGCAGGAGGGAGAAAAGCTGAGCGGGAATTTTGATGGGGACAAGCTGGAGGGAACGCTCAAAGGCACCTCGATCTATTTTCTGGCCAAGGACGAACAGGGCGGGACGGACGAAGGCAAAGCCACATTTCAAGGCAGGACCATTACCGGGACGGTGGTGTTTACGCACACAGACGAGGCTGCACATCCGGAGACCCACAAGTTTACGGCGGAACTCGTTCCGACGCGGCGGGCGGGAACGCCGCAGCGGCATGAATTCACGCCGACCACTTTTTACCGGCAATTTTCGGCGGCCAACAAACCGGTGCTGACGATCTCACCCGGCGACAGCGTGCACACGACGACTGTGGATGCGGGAGGAACGGATGAAAAGGGCGTGACGCGGGTCCTGGGCGGAAATCCAGAGACGGGTCCATTTTCCGTGGAGACGGCTTCGCCAGGAGACACCCTGGTGGTGCACTTGTCGCGGCTGCGGCTGAATCGCGATTGGGCCGAGAGCGATGACTCTGTCGTGGGGCGCGCGCTGGACAGCGATCTGGCGGTGAAGATGAAGGACGGAGGGAAGACGGTGCGCTGGCATCTGGACGCGGAACACGGAGTGGCCACGCCGGAAAAACCGGCGGAGCATCTGACGCGATACGCGGTGCCGTTGCGGCCAATGCTGGGATGCGTGGCAGTGGCGCCAAACGTGGCGCAAGCGGCTCCGGGGACGGGGGACTCCGGGCGCTACGGCGGGAACATGGACTTCAACGAGATCGTGGAGGGCGCGACAGTCTATCTCCCGGTGAGTGTGCCGGGGGCGCTGCTGTATGTGGGCGATGGGCACGCCATGCAGGGTGATGGGGAGCTCAACGGCAACGCGCTGGAAACGTCGATGGACGTGGAGTTCACGGTGGATGTGATTCCGGGGAAACGGATCATGGGGCCGCGCGTGGAGTCCGCGACGCACATCATGGCGATGGGGCTGGAGGGGTCGCTGGATGATGCGTTCCGCACGGCCACTGCGAACATGGCGCAGTGGCTGACGGACGAATACAAGTTGACGCCGTCCGAGGCGGCGCAGGTGCTGGGCACATCAGCAGAATATAAGGTGAGCGAGGTGGCTGACCGCAACGCCGGCATCGTGCTAAAGATCAACAAGGAACGGCTGAAATCGCTGGCGAGTGCGGGAAAGTGAAAGAATAAAGACCAGGTCTGAAGACCCGCCACTACCAGGAGTGTCACGAGGTCTCCACGGTGCGTCGCGACTTGAAGAAACCGTTCATGGCCGAAAGTACCAAGAGGAGGCCGACGGCGAAAATGGGCGCCCAGGGGATCCAATTCCAGACGGGCCGATCAATCATGGCTACCGCCGGATTGGCGGGGTCGTACAAGACAATCACTGGAACATTTTTGCTTCCTGCGATTGAGTTTCCCAGCCAATCCTGAAAATGGACGAAGCGATCGTTGGTGTGGAATTCGACGATGGGCATATACCCTGTC
>QHZB01000207.1 GCA_003224525.1 Acidobacteriota bacterium
GCGTCGCGAGTCTTTGGAATAAAGGCCAAAGGCCCACATAACCCGACCCGGCCGATATAGACGCCGCTCATCTATCTAGACGCGGCCCGCTACAAGAGCACTGAAAGACCCGCCGTCCGAGTCGTACCGTTGTACGAAGCCGAGATCGTGGCGGAAGTTGAGAAGAGAACAATGGACGTGTTCACCGTGAAGGTCGCGCTGGTGGCTCCGGCCACGACCGTCACGCTGGAAGGCACGCGGGCCGCGCCGTTGCTGCTGGAAAGCATGACAGTCGCACCACCTGCGGGAGCTGGCGCGCTGAGCGTTACCGTGCCCGTGGAAGTTTGCAGGCCGCCAATCACGTTCGTCGGGTTCAGCGTCAGCGACGAAAGAGTAGCCGGTGGAGGAGGCGCAGGCGCCACCGTGAGTGAGGCTGATCTGGTAACGCCTCCGTAGGCCGCGGAAATGGTGACCGTAGTCGATGCCGCCACGCCGCTGGTGCTGACCGTGAACGTCGCGCTCGTGGCTCCGGCCGCCACCGTTACGCTGGAAGGCACTGTGACCGCAGCGGTGTTGTTGCTGGAAAGCGCGACTTGCGCGCCACCTGTGGGTGCTGCTCCGCTCAACGTCACCGTACCCGTGGAGGAATTACCGCCAGTAACGCTGGTGGGATTCAGCCCCAGCGAAGCGAGAGTGGGTGGTGGAGGAGGCGCAGGCGTCACGGCGAGTAAGGCCGTCCGGGTTGCGCCGCCGTAGGCCGCGGAGATGGTGACTGCAGTCGATGCAGTCACGACACTGGTGCTGACCG
>QHZB01000439.1 GCA_003224525.1 Acidobacteriota bacterium
CATCCGTGCGGAATGCAGCGAATACCATTATCCTCAGCCATCCAAGCAATCCTGCGCTCTTCGCTAATGCCACCGACCTTTGTCACATCTGGCTGCACAATATCGAAAGCACCGCCCTGGAGCCATGGGTGTGGGTCATCATCGCGGATCAAAATCAAGCGGTTGGAGCGGTACCATTCTACCTGTTACTTGCGGGGCGCCCTTCAACTAAGATCGAACCATGGTTACCCTTGCCTGTGCAGTGGTGGCTTACCTGCGCTCCCTTTTTCTGCTACGTCACAAACTCGCCCTGGAAGCCGTCGCTCTTCGCCAGCAACTCGCCGTCTTCAAGCGGAAGCAGCCCCGGCCCAAATTGGATCGCCTCGATCGGCTGTTCTGGATTGCCCTCCGCCGGCTGTGGGAGAGCTGGTCGGAAGCCCTGATCATCGTCAAGCCGGAGACCGTGGTTTCCTGGCATCGTGCCGGATTCCGGCGGTTTTGGCGGTGGCGGTCTCAGCGACGTCGACCGGGTCGACCACGGGTGAATGCGCAGATCCGCCAGTTAATTCGACGCATGAAGGCGGGAATCCCACATGGGGTGCGCCTCGCATTCACGGCGAACTGCTCCAGCTCGGGTGCGAGATTTCCGAGCCCACGGTTTCGCGTTATCTTCACAACCTAAACGGTTGTCGGGATGAGGGCAGAGCGAAGCGCTGGCTGGCCTTTCTCAACAACCACCGCGAGGTAATCGCCGCATTCGACTTCTTGACGGTTCCGAGCCTAACGTTTCGCACCCTCTACTGCTTCTTTGTTATCGAGCATGGTCGCCGACGGATTCTACACTTCAACGTCACGGAGCATCCGGCCAGCGACTGGATCGTACAGCAACTGCGCGAGGCTCTGCCGCTTCCCTGTCCCTACCGCTACGTCCTGTTCGACCGTGACACCAAGTTCGGCGGCGATGTGGTCGAGTTTCTCCATGCCAGTTCCATGAAACCCATTCGCACCAGCGTTCGAAGCCTGTGGCAGAACGGAGTGGCGGAGCGCTGGGTCGGCAGTCTTCGCCGTGAAGTGCTTGATCACGTAATCCCACTCAACGATCAACACCTCCGGCGACTGGGGCGCGAATATATCGCCTATTACCAGGAAGACCGCACGCACATCGGCCTGGAGAAGACGACGCCGGCGGGTCGGCCGGTTGAGCCACGCCCGACCGAACCACGCCAACCTCGGGCCTTGCCTCGCATCGGCGGTCTTCATCATCGGTACACCTGGCCGACTGCTGCGTGACCGAAGCCGGCCGCGTTCGGATCACAGCCACGGTCGGATGAATGCTGTTACATCGAGCTATCGATCGCAATCCATCTCGGTCCGATACAACCGAACAGCCACTCGCTGGAGGCATGCACTGAAGGTACGTCCATCCATGCGGCGCAGATTTAATTTTGATGACCGACAACGCACGTCACATTCATTCGCCCATCCGTCTGTGGATTCAACCCTGAAGCAGTCTGAAGTTGAACGCCTGAGTCAACGCGCCGCGTAACACGGGGAGCGCTTCACGACTTTGACAACGTGACACACAATGTGGCACAATCATCGCATGCCTAACGTGAACATCCGTCAACTACGGGACACCCGAAAGCTGAAGGCCTGGTTGCGGGCGGGAAAAACTGTGGAACTCCGAGACCGCAACAAGGTTATAGCCCGCATCGTTCCAGCGGAGCAGCAAGAAACAACCGTGGCGGTTCCGGATTTCGCGGCCCGCCGCAAGAAGATCTTCGGCGATCGGGTTCTACCGGGAGCAGACATCGTCGCCGAGGAGCGAGGCCGCTATTGACGATTTACGCCGATACCAGCTTTTTCGTCTCGATTTACGTAAAAGATGCTCACTCCACCAAGGCCGACCTCCTTTTGAGCCCAGGCGCCAGGCCATGTATTACGCCGCTTCATTTCGCTGAATGGGCGCATGCCATAGCGCAACAAGTCTTCCGCCGGCAGATGACGACTGCTGAAGCGAATCGCGTACATCAGGAGCTCCACGACGATCGAACCGCTGGAGTTTGGCCTAGCGTAGACGTACCCGAGACTGCCCTTGAAGTGTGCGTTGACTTGGGCCGCCGCTACGGGCCAAAGCTCGGAGTTCGAACGCTCGACAGTTTACACGTAGCCTGCGCGCTCGAGCTCAAGGCGGAGCGCTTTTGGACCTTTGACGATCGGCAACTGAAGCTGGCGCGAACCGTGGGCCTAAAAACGACCTGATCTCACAGATTGATTGCACGAGCTAGTCGGTAGAAAAGAGTGTGGTCCCCAATAATTGCGTACACCGTTCTCACCAAAACTCAAGGGATGCTTCGGTGTCCCCCACCAGAATTCATCCAGGTAACGCGGCCTCAACGTATCTTGTTGATTTTGAAGCCGGACGGAGTTTTCGCGAACCACAGCCCTGTAAGCGAAAATGAGCAATTCTTGAGGCATCCTCGATTCTTTCTTGGCCGGCCGAGCCGCTTTCCCCGACTGCGGGCGCTTGCCAGCCTTTGTACGCGCTCGCTGAGACGGATTCTTTCCAGATTCGCGATCGTGCCGAGAATCGATATCACCGCATCCGTGAAGATCCCGCAGGAGTCGAAGTATGGCTCGGTGAAACTGCGATAGACGCCGGCGCCAGTCAATCGGTTGAGATGGGTGAGGGTTTCGAGTGCGCCTTCGTGGGTGAAGCAATTGTAGCCTCTGCGGAATTTTCGTTCTCAAGCGCGGCCAAGCGACCCGCACT
>QHZB01000124.1 GCA_003224525.1 Acidobacteriota bacterium
GCTGAGCCTGGGTCAGCAAGCCGCCGTGAATTACGATCCGCGCACCCCCGATGAGACTGGATCCGTGGTTCTGGGGAGGGCACCTGCATCGACCTGGCCCAGAGTTTCGGCCGTCACTACCTTTGGATTCCATCCCACTCGTGCCGAACCGCGGGAATCTCTTCCCATCCACTTGGCGTTCTGGAGAGCTGATGATGTCGGTCCACCTTGGTGGGACACCCGAGGTCCACCACGGCGCACCGTGCGTACCTTGGTTAACTGTAGAGCTGCCGGCCAAACCGGCAGCGCAAAAGCAGAGGAGGAGCACGCTTGCTCCACGAATTCCTAACCTCAGCACTAAAAAACAGGGGTTTTGCAACAACCTTTAGTTAGGATAGCGTCGTTGGTGATCACCATAGGGGCGACCTAACAGATGAGGGATCGGAAGAATTACGCACAATCGTCGCTTTACACATGATTCTCGGGTAAGTCTTTACAGTGGCGGTGCGGAATGAAACGAGACGTCAAGCACCTACGTCAGACGTGCGCCACGCATGCGTGTAGTCGAACCCCCAAGTTCAGGGCGCGCCTAGCTTTGGAAGTAACCTGCACGTTCAGCTTTGGGCGAGATTTCCAGTGTGGTATCACCTTGTGTTTCTAGGAACTCTCATACCGCTTGTCGTACTCGGCGGGGCGTTCACTCAAGACCGTTCACGCATTGAGCCGCGTGTGCAAGGCGAAAGCGCCTAGACCTGACGATGTTGGTCGTGGAGGCGTATGATCCGTAGTGGGGATACCGGAAAGGCAGCGGCCTGAGAAATTTCCGCACAGCATAGCGGAGGACTCAGACGGATATAAAAATGCAGGATCCGCAGCCCACGGCAAAAAGGCGTCTAATGCGAGTGCTATTACGAACCTTTGAATGGCTTATAGGGATAGCTTTGATAATCCTGATCGTGACCGGCTTTGTCCTAACGAATCTGCCCAAGATATCCGCAGATGTTTCTGGTTCTTTGCGTTCTAACGACCTGATGGGAACTGTCTTCTCTCTGTCAAATCAAGCCTCCTGGCCTGTTTACGACGTGAAAGCTGGATGCGAGATCTTGCGCGTTGACGAACTTCCTCCTGGAAACAGGCATTTTGTAGGGTCGGCAACGTTCTATTTCCCTGAGTCCCGCAATGAAATCTTGTCTCCTAAGCAGAAATTGACAGTCCCGTGTGGACGAGCCATCGCCACCAAGCTGGACAGCAGCGAAACGGCGGAAATCCACGCGGAAATGTTCATTGTCGTCTCATTTAGGCCTGGAGGGCTGTGGTGGCTCAAATCCGAAAAGTTCCCAATGCGGACGGAGAAAACAGAAAATGGGACCTGGATATGGAAAAGCATCCCGAAAGACTAACGCATGGAGACTCGCCGTGGGTGGAAGCTAGAGCGACGCGGCCGCGGATCGAAGGGAAACCAAAGGGCGCTACTCATCCCCTCTGAATCTCACTGCTCGTGGTGATGTTGTGACACCGCACAGACTTGGCTACGCAGCAGGACCAGGAAACCGACTTGTGAGCATGTCTTCCGGCGAAATACCAAACTAGCGTAGAGATAGTCAAGGCTACTCCGACGTAGGCTAGCGGGTCCGACAGGAACTTTCCCATCAGGCGGAAAGGATATTGCCCGAACTTGCGGCAGCGAATGGTCCCGGCGTACTGCGATGGCAGTAGCTAAGGATGAGCGCTACCTGAAGCGAGAGTCACAGCGAAACGGTTGCCCAATCCGCTCGAACTTACCGAAAGAGTGGGTGCGGAGTGAAAGACTTAGTAATCTCTTGCTCGTATCTAAGCACGTCGGAACGTTTGTAGGTATACGTCTTACCGCAGTCATCGCACCGGACCTTGAAAGGACCATCCAGGGGAGGGACTGGGGCGTAGGGATCTGTTGCCGCGAGGGGGATTCTATGCCTAAAGAAAAGATTCTGCCGCATATGGAAGAAGTAGTTCTTGCAGAGCACCACCCAATAATAATAGATATCCTGCCAAGCTCCCGCCGTGGATTCCATCGCCTTTCCAGCAGCTCCAGTCGCTTTGGGCGCTGCCACCACGGCCGGAGCCCTCTTTCCAGCACCTCCTGTTGATTCGGGTGCTGCAACCCGGACCTGAGCTGCCTTTTCAGCACCGGCAGTCACTTCCGGTGCGCCAACCAGGACGGGCGTGGGGTTGAGACAATCCGCGATTTGTGCCGTGGTCCAGCGGAGCGAAGGGTCCCGGCGCAAACACTGCCGCGCGATGTCCAGAAAGGGTTGGGGAAGATTAGGGGGAACAGTCGGATCCGCTTTACTATCCTGCGATGAACCAGGAGCCCGCTGCGTGAGTATTTCGACCAGCGTCACGCCCAGAGACCAAACATCACTTGAACCGGCAACCAGTGCGGTGCTCGCCTCGGGCGCGTCGTAAGCGTCAAACGGACGGTTGGCGGGGCGTGGTTCTCCGAGAGGGAGAACCGTATCGCTCGAGAGTTTGAGTTGATTGCCGACGGCCATGATGTTGGAAGGTTTGATGTGAGAGTGCGTGAGGCCTTGGCTGTGGAGATGACTAAGTGCATCGAGAAGTGGTCCGAGCACTTCGCGAGTTTCTTTTGCCGTGAATGTACGTTCAGGGAGAACTCGCCCGAGGTCTTCCTCAGCGTACTCCATCACCACGAAAACCAAATCCATGCCCGCAAGCTGACAGCGCCCGCCGGGCAGCAGGCGGAGAAGATCTGGATGATTAAGCTTCGAGGCGCGCAGCAAAAGAGAGACCTGGGAATCCGCCTTCGCGCCACGACTCATGAATTTAATGGCGAGATTTTTCGGTGGCTCGTGGCCGGATTGCGTTAAGAAGACTGCACTATGGCTCGTGCTGCCCAAAAACTTCCGAAGCGGGAACATCTTATTGACAACGTGGCCTTCGAATTTCTTCCAGTCATCTCTCATAGGACACCCTTGGGCGCGCTTTGACGGCAGCGGTCGAGTGAAATCGCCTGCAGAAGGAGCAGGGGGCTGGTTTGACCCATTCTCGCACGAAAAGCCAGAAAGAGCATTAAAGAGCATTAAGTCGGTGATGCTCTAATTTCGTGTTGCTGATGTATAATCCCCATCCATTCGAGTGCCCCATGCAAAAGCTCCGACCTTGGCTGATTGCCGCGTGGTTTTTAGCGTTGTTCTCATGGATTCATGGACTGTGTACAGTAAATGGTCTACCATTCCTCAGATTCGCTGCACTGGGGGTGAAGCAAAGGAAGTGGCCAAGTGAACTTCTATTCATCCGACTCTCCTCGATGCTGACGATGGGGCTCTAACAAGGGCCATCGTCTGCTTGCATTCATCCCCATCCAATTGGACGATAAGTTGGCAAACCGGACATTTGGTCCGTGGCGAAAAGCAAGTTTCCGAGTACGCCGTCAGAACTGCTTTGCAACCTAGCCTCTAGTGTCTGGAACCTTAGGCTGCCACAATTCGATCGGATTCCCCTCAGGGTCATGCAGGCGGGCGAACCGGCCGTAGGGATAGGACTGCGGGTCAATCTTGACCGCGATTCCCGAAGTTTGTAGCTGGGCCGCCATTTTGTCGAGATCCCGGACTCGAAAGTTCAGCATCCAGACCTTCTGGGTATCCCCGAAATAGTCGCTCGTCTCCTTGAATGGAGCGAAAGCGGTGGGTCCAGCCTCTTGCTGCCACCCGGATTCTCCGGAGCTTGTTGGTACCGTCAAAATCCCCAGGTGTTGCTGGTACCAAAGCGCCAACGCTTTCGGATCTTTGGCTCGGAAGAAGAATCCTCCGATGCCCGTCACTTTTTCCATTTCCGTTCCTCCAGCGATCCCATCACGAACAGCGGCCCCCGCAGAGGGAGGGGAGACCTTTGGCTGTACGGCTGTCTGCGCCGCTATGGCGAGTTGGTTCTGCCTCAAGATGAAGCTCGACCCGAAAGCAAATGACAGGGTTCGAAGCAGTTGGCGTCTTAGAAAAAGCATCCCATCCTCCTACCGAGAAGAGTGCGGCCCGAGCTACGATACCTGCGCAAAAGGAGTTCTGGGAAGCATAAAGGTGAGGTTACGGGCGGTTATGTCGGCATAACTGGCCAATCGTGATGCCCGCACAGGATTAACTCATTCTCTACGTGCCAGTTAGGAGCGCGTGCACAGATTGGACCAGTTATGCCGAAAATTACCGGCCAAACTGCGTGTCGCGTCATGTGCAACCTCTGTGCTCCCAACAATTTCGCCTCGCCCCTGGGTGGCGCAATCGGTGACACTGAGGGTTACGTGTGCCTTTCACGCACCCGTCACCTTTCCGCACCAGAAAAGGCGATTGAATCTCACTAGCATCTTTGCCCCTCTATCACTACTGAGGCCTCAGAAACAAAAAATATAAAAAACAAATTGCGACCAGCACCGGAGCGCGCTCGGGCTTCCATCGTTTTTGATCCTCGTTTGTGGAAACGACTTCACCAGGCCTACGGGAGCTATCAACGTAAACTGCCCCCCTATATACTAAAAGGCCTCCAGAAACGAAAACCTCAAGGAAAATCTTCGTGGTTTGCCACTTTTTTTTCGGGGCCAGCCTTCTCGGAGACTCCCTCCAGAAGTTTCATGGGGTCCGACAGGAGGAACTATATGAAGCGCGGCGGCCGCAGCGCGATCTGCCGCTTATCTGGGCGGATAGCCGTTACGCCTGTTAGTTTCAGGAAACGAATGGCGCCGTCGCGCCAGTGTAACGGAGCCACAGGGGAGAAATAGGATCATCGCTGAATTCAGCATGCCGGTCCAAGATGCCTTCGATGGCCGCCTCCCCATCACGAACCCGGGCGGGTGCCGTTTGGGTTGTGTTGCGGGTGCCTTGATCCGTGTCCTTCCTTTCTCCCTTATGGGGTGTAATGAACTTTGTCTTATAACTCCGGCTCTGGGACGCGGTCGAATGTGGGTCACGCGCTGCGCGCGACTGAGGCGGGAGAGGGCAGCGAAAAACGTCTTGCCCCACGTGCGCACTTGAGAGTTTCCACCTGTAGGACACTTGCAGCCCACGGCTTAGAATGGGGCGCGCCGCTCGAAATTCCCCATCCGCCCCCGCGCGTGGGCTGATTTATCCATGAGGGACGCATCGAGGTTGCATAGAGATTCCAAAATCAGATTTGTCTTACGTGGGCACGTGAGGTCTTGTCACCCCCCGGGGGGAAACCCATCGATGATTGAGAGAGGGAGGTGGAAGACCTCCTCTGAGTTTTCGAGGACGGGCTATTGGATAACCGGAGTCGTCCAATGAAGCGCGGCGACGCCCGTGGTGTCCTCGGCTCGGCTCACCAACAATTTATCGCCGTCCGAACCCCATAACCCCGTTACTACGCCCAGTTTTGTGTAGGCACCGACGGCGCCTTTCACTGGAAGCCAGTTCGCTGTGCTATTTGCCTCGTCGAAAGAGAGATAGTAAAGTCCGCCAGTGCCTCCACTGGAAAAGAAACCATAAACTTTTTTGGAGCCGGTCGCTGTGATACCACCTAGCCGCAGACCCGACGGAGCTTCTGCGTGGTACACGTGTGGTGCGCCATCGCCATATTTCATTTCGACGTATGCCTGTGCTGAATGGCTGTACGCAACGACTTCACTGGTCGAACAGCGAATAGAGGCGTGGACTTCGGGTCCGGGGTGTAGAGGTTCAGGAAAAGTTGACCGAGCAAGATAGGAGCCGATTTGTCCCTTCTGAAAGTCGAAGTGACGTAGGGTATCACCCGGTTTGGGGTGCGAACGCTCGTCATACCCAGTCCCGCCAAAACTCCAAACTGTTCCGTCTGGGGCCTGGCATATGTTTGCCGGAAAAAAGCCCACTGTCTGGATAACATCCGTCACCTTACCCACCAGGTCGGTCAAAGTGATGAAGGGCGCGGCAGTTCCGTCGGACCTCTCGGCATGGCCAGCCGCAATGATTCTACCGTCGGGGGTTGCCGTGGCAGAGTAAATGAGCACCCGCACTGACCCCGGGAACCAAATCGCAGCCTCGCGTACCTCTTTGCCAGATTGGTCGTACAACCGGACATTAGGCGTTCTGTCTTGAAAGGTCTCAACCTCTCGGCTGACTAGATAACCGTTTTCCCAAATCGGTACCGCAGTGCTCTCACCAAAGAATGCTCCACGGTCAAAAACAACACGTCGGGACGAATCCGAAAGGGCTTTAGGATAGACGCTCGGTCGGGCGTCTTGCGCTCTCAAATTAACCTGTGAAACCATCAGCAGAACGAAAAACTCGAACAATATAAGCCTTCGAAAGCTTGGGCCTGCCCCGTTCGGTTCTAACATATTACACCTCCAACTCCTCTTCAGTTCTCACACCCAGTATAAGTCCCACAAAAAAGCTCAGTAGCAGCCAGGGGAGACGTCGTTGTAGCACCAGCCATGGTCGACGCAATTGCCAACGCACCCCATGTCGAACGTATATCCATCACAGTAAGTGGCAAGCTGAGAATCGCTATAAGTCCACTCCTCAGTACCTCCTTGGCAAGAACCGCAGTCGCTTGTTATTTCCCATTGATAATGACAGCAACTACCCCCTTGAACTTGTAGCAACCGTGCAAGGCCATCGGATTCGCGGTAAACGGCCGTCTTAAGAACCGGGCACGGGCGAGCATTCCTGCTATTCGTTTTCATGAACCGAAGTAGTCGGGCGTAATCTTGGGGTTTGGAGATAGGCCGTAAAAGATTGAGGGGATTTGGGTGCCTTGCCGGTTGATGATTCGAGTTCCTTGGCGTGACCTACGCCGCCAAAGTTGAGGACTACTAAGAGCAGGGAAATTAACACGATTTTGATTTTCATGGGGTCTACCTCCAAAAGGATATAAACCGCCAGTTCAAGGGGAAACCAATATAATGCTCCGACGACGTAAGGCTGATGTCAACTTTAAAAGTGAGAATAGTCGAGCGGTGTAAATAAAACCGGCGTCGGTCAGCTTGGTGGTGCACGGGGAAACGCAAGTCACTCGAGGCTATCGAAACCCACTTCGGCCACCGTTGCCCGGGGCCCTGCCTAAGTATACCTTGACACGTATATGCTCTGTGGAGTATATCAAGACAGTGGAATCTGTGTTCGAAATCATTGCGGAGCCGAACCGTCGCGCGATCTTGAGCCTGCTGGTCTCGTCACAACAGTCGGTGGGAGAGATCGAGCGTCAACTTCGTATGACGCAGCCGACGGTGTCAAAGCACCTGCGGGTGCTGCGCGAGGCCGGTTTCGTGGAATCCACGGTGGACGCACAACGCCGTCTCTACCGACTGAAACCTGAACCATTTCAGGAGGTGGATGCCTGGCTGGCTCCGTTCCGTCGGTTCTGGTCCGCTCACGTAGATGCTCTCGAACGCCACCTCGACCGCATGGATGAGTCAACACCAACGAAAAGGAAAAGAAGGAGAAGACCACGCGGCCCAAACCGCGATCGTGACAAAGGAGAAAAGAAATGAAAATCAAAGTGACCAGCGTATACGTGGACGACCAGAGCAAGGCCCTGCGCTTCTATACGGAGGTCCTGGGCTTTGCCAAGAAGACTGATTTCAGCCAGGGCCCCTATCGCTGGCTGACCGTGGCCTCGCCGGAGGAGCCGAACGGCACTGAGTTGCAGCTAGCGCTGAACAACAACCCCGCGGCCAAAGCGTACCAGCAGGCAATGTTGCAACAGGGCCAGCCGGCGGCGATGTTCTTCACCGACGACGTCAAGGGCGACTACGAGCGGATCAAGGCCCGCGGCGCCGAGTTCACGATGCCGCCCAAGGACGTGACCGGCTCAACCATTACGATGCTGAACGACACCTGCGGCAACCTGATTCAGCTGACGCAGCTGGCACGCTATTGAGGCTAAGGAGAAGATAGATGCTAGAGCGCGAGCAATACACACCGGGTCCGGCCCGCGGGGCGCAGGTGCGAAAGGACGGAGAGAAGTGGACGCTCGTTCTCGTGAGAGAGCTGCACCACGCGCCGGAAAAAGTCTGGCAGGCGCTAACCGAGCCGGCGCATCTGCGCGAGTGGGCGCCCTTCGAGGCCGATGGGAACCTGGGGAAGGTTGGAGCCACGGTGAAGCTCACCACGGTGGCAGCCCCCAAGCCGCACGTTACCGAAACCAAAGTGACGCAAGCCGTCGCTCCCGAGGTGCTGGAGTACAACTGGGGTGACCACGATATGCGGTGGGAACTCGAAGCCTTTGGTGGCGGGACGCGCATGACGCTGTGGACCAACATCGGTCGCCGCTTCATCGCCATGGGTGCTGCCGGGTGGCATATTTGTTTCGATGTTCTGGATCACCTTCTCAGCGGAACGCCCATCGGCCGCATGGTTGGAGGCGAGGCCATGAAGTTCGGCGGCTGGCAACGGCTGAACGCGGAGTACGCCAAGCAGTTCGGTATCGAAACGCCCAACTGGCCGCCCCAGGCGGCTCAAAAGTCGTAAATAAATGGAGGACAAATCATGAAAGAAGCTACCAAACGTTCGATTTTTAGATGGATTCACATTATCTTTGGCATTCCGGTAATCGGGTATATTTATAGTCCGTTTGAACAAATCCCAAACTACGCCCCCGCTACTCGGTTTGTCTTCGTGCCTGTAATTGTCCTTTCGGGATTATGGATGTGGAAAGGCCATGTACTTCGACGACTTCTTTCGAAGAGAACGAAAACGGCACAAGAATTGGAGGCCTAAAGATCCAATGAATCCATCGGAACGTATTGACCAGTTGATCGCAGAACTCACAGACTGGCGCGGGAAGACGCTCGCCAGCATCCGCAAGACCATCCTTGAGGCCGACCGAGAGATCATCGAGGAATGGAAGTGGATGGGAAGCCCAGTGTGGTCTCACGACGGAATGATCGCGGTCGGCAACGCGCACAAAGATAAGGTGAAGCTTACCTTTTCACACGGGCCGAGCCTCCCAGATTCTGACAAGCTTTTCAACGCGGGCCTCGGAGGCAACGCGTGGCGAGCGATCGATTTTTTCGAGGGCGACAAGATTAATGAGCGTGCTCTAAAAAATCTCGTCCGTGCCGCCGTGGATTACAATCAGATCAAATTGAAGAGGAAAGCGCCTGCCGGTACTCGAGCGAAAGTACATAAAAGTAAAAAGTGATGAAACTACAGCTTTTTCTCACTAATTCTCTTTGCGGGACTGCCTGACAATGGTGCTTGACGCTGCTGGATTGTCTTCACAGTCAAGGACAAGAGTTCGGACCGCCGAAGACCGCACCCGAGAAGCATGGCAACCACTGGCGCGGTTGGCGCGTAGAGTCTCGTTCTGAGCTTATATCACTATCCATGTAAGTTAGCGTTCAGGGCAGTTTTCCCTAAAAATTCCCAACACAGTTTGGCATCTCTTATTTGACTTGCGCGGCGTTTGGCAGTCCCAGCGTGTTTTGTAAGTTGTAAAACCCATTCACGCAGCGCTGTCACGGCAGAGGTCGCGAGTTCGAGTCTCGTCGTCCCCGCCACATTCCTGAGATCTGCAGAACTGGTCGTGCTCCTTGCCCTCCCCCACTTTTTGGGGGCAGTTTTGGAAAAAAGTCTTGACAGGTCCTTGTCCTTCTGTTTCATTAGTATCGATGAACGAAAGTCAAGCTCGCAAGGCGCGAAAGCAACTTCTCCGCGAACTGCCCGATCCGACCGAGATCCTGCGAGGTTCGCTACTGGATCGCCGGATCTTCCATCGCCGCGGTTGCCGGAAGTGCCGC
>QHZB01000440.1 GCA_003224525.1 Acidobacteriota bacterium
AACGGATCTTCCCTACGAGTACAGACCGTGCCAGAATTTCCGGAACCCACATTAGTTTGTCTGCAATCTTTTTGCAATTAGCGACCAACTAGCGTCCAAAATCCCGCGTTTTGGGCGTGGTTTTGGAGGTCAACGAACCGTAAGGGTAATTGTGAGAGCTCGATTCTATCCGGGAGAAGCCAGTGTGTTCAGTGGGGAGTTGGCGGCAGGAGCTTGACCGTACTTTTGACGCCTTGGCCTTCGACAATCATGTAGATGGTGTCGGCGGGAATATTTCGCAGCGTCTCGACTCCGCCATTGGGCCAGCGGATTTCCACTTTGTCCATCACGGAATCGCCTGCCAACCCGAAATGCAAGCGCGGATCGTTGGTTGAAAGATAGCTGGAACCGGCTTTGACTTATTCAATTTGCGAGCGCGAGGCGGAAGTGACGGTGATTCGAGCACCCACGGCTCCGCGATTGCTTTTCGTTCCTATTAATTTGAAAAAGACGCGATGGTTGGAATTTTTGGTGTCGTTCAGGAAGAGAGAAGGCCGCGCTCCCACATTGAAAATCACCATATCGATGTTGCCGTCATTGTTGACATCACCGAAGGCCACGCCGCGGCGTGATTGTATGGTTCCGTCGTTCAACCCCGCGGGCCCAGAAATCTCATCGAACGTGCGGTCGCCCTTGTTGCAGTAGAGCAGAAGCGGTTCACGATACTTGACGTTTTTGGGGACGCTGTCGACATCCGGATAAACGTGGCCGCTGGCGATGAGCAGGTCGGGCAGGCCGTCATTATCAAAATCGGCGAAACCCGTTCCCCAGGAAACATACGGGAGCGAACTTTGCGCGATCTTGGCGGAATAAGTGAGGTCGATGAAGCCTCGATCGCCTTGATTTAGATAGAGGCCTTTCGGCTGGTCTGCGTAATCGGTGATAGCGAAATCAAGTTTTCCATCGCGGTCGAAATCGCCCATGTCTACGCCCATGTTTCCCACCTCGTGGCCCTCGGGACTCAAAGCCACGCCGGAAAGCATCGCCAGCTCTTCAAATGTCCCGTCGTGCTTGTTGTGGTAGAGAAAATTGGGGCCGGTGTCGTTGGCCACCAGGAGGTCTGGCCATCCTTGATTGTCATAGTCGCCCCACACGACGCCCAAACCAAAGCGCCCGGCGGGGTCGTCCACGCCCGCTTTTTTCGAGACTTCTTCAAAGGTACCGTCACCGCGGTTGTGAAACAAAAAATCACTCTCGCCATCCATGGTCCAGGGATTTTCGACGGGAAGGCCTTTATGAAAAAAATTTTTCGACGGATTTTCCGCCGTCGGCAAATGATTAAGGTCCGTGTGTGTGTAACGCGAAACAAATAGATCCAGGCGGCCGTCGCGATCATAGTCAGCCCACGCCGCCCCCGC
>QHZB01000441.1 GCA_003224525.1 Acidobacteriota bacterium
TCGGTAATGTTTTGACCGTCGATTTCAAGCTGGAGATCGGCTCGATCGCAGAGACTGTCGAAGTCACCACGACCGGCGTTGAACTGCAAACCAGCAACTCCACGTTGGGGACAACTCTTTCCGGCGATACATTGCTCATGCTACCGAACATCGGCCACGACATCTCTCACTTGCTCGTCGCGCAGCCCGGCGTCAGCCCTGATGGATATTCGGCGGGTGCCAACTACGATCAAAACATGTATCAGTTGGATGGCGGCAACAACTCTAATGACATGGACGGTTCGATGAGCATCTATACGCCCACAAACGGCAGCGCCACTCCCAATATTACCGGCGGCGTTCCTTCGGGCGTCGTGCCCACCCCAGCCGAAAGTATTGAGGAATTCCGGGTTTCGACGGCTAACCAGACCGCGGACTTCAACGGCGCCAACGGCGCCCAAGTCCAACTCGTCACTAAGCGCGGCACCAACCAATGGCATGGCGCCGTCTACGAATACTACCTCGGCAGTAACTTCGGGGCGAACACCTGGGATAACAACTTCAATGGACAGCCCAAACCCGCCACCCACCAGAATCGCTTTGGCGCTGCCGGGGGCGGCCCAATCCTGCCCGACATGCTTGGAGGGAAAACGTATTTCTTCGCTAATTACGAAGGGTTTCGCTACCCGCTGGCCGCCACATTTGAGCGCGCCGTTCCTTCCGCCACCTTGCGCCAGGGAATCATCACCGTCGGCGGCGTGCCGTACAACTTCAACCCAGCGAACCTTATGCCCTTGGCCACCTGCCAGGGCGGTCCCTGCGACCCGCGTGGGCTGTGGTTCAACCCCGCCATTCAGCAGATTTGGTCGAACTTCGAGCCTTTGCCTAACGACCTCACGAACTTCGGCGATCATGTCAACGTTCAGGGCTTTATCGGCAACGTCTTGACACCTGTCAGGTCTGATTTCGGTGTGGTCCGTGTCGACCACGATTTCGGCAAGAAGTTGCATTTTATGAGTAGCTACCGCATGTACAGATTCGTTCGCGGTACCACTGTCCAGACCGACATCGGAGGGTTCTTCCCGGGCGACACCAAGGGAACCATCGCGTCGGCGTCCTCACGACCCCAGAAGCCTTGGTATTTGGTGGCGGGGCTCACGGCCAACATCACTTCTAGTTTGACCAATGACTTTCACTTCAGTTATCTGCGCAACTTCTGGTCTTGGCAGGATAACCTGGCGCCTCCCCAGCTCGCCGGAATTCCCGGTGCGATCGAAGTTAGCCCATCGTTCGGAAACTCAAAGAACGTTGCCGAGAGCAGAAACGCATTGATCCCTTATAACGTCAACACGCAAGATGTCCGCATACGTTTCTGGGACGGCCAGGATTGGTACTTCCGAGACGATCTCTCGTACATTCACGGCAACCACTTTTGGCAGATCGGTGGTCTTTTCCAGCACAACTGGAACTACCACACCCGCGATGACAACGGCTCGGGCACCTTCAACAACCCGGTGTTTCTGGTCAGCAAGAACGATTCCGGCGTGTCCATACCGGCGGCCTACCAACCAGTCGGCCTCACCGCGACTCAAGTCGCCGCGTATAACCCGCTCTACGTTGACATGCTGGGAATTTCGGGCGCTCAAGTGGCCTACACCCGTGCAGGCAAAGACTTGTCGTTACAGCCCCTCGGTCAGAACGCCTTCGATAAGAGCGTCATCGACACCTTCAACCTCTACTTCAGCGACACATGGCACCTGAAGCCAAGCTTTACCGTCAACTACGGCTTGGGCTGGCTGCTCGAAACGCCGCCTCTTGAGGAGAGTGGAAAGCAAATCACGCTCGTCGATTCCACGGGCTCCCAAATCGGCCTGAAAGACTACTTGTCCACGCGAGAACGCATGGCGCTAGCCGGTCAAATTTACAATCCTGCAATCGGCTACTCGCTTGTAGGTAACGTTGGCAACGGACTGAAATATCCTTATCACATGTTCTGGGGAGGGCTCAGCCCGCGAGTTTCGGCAGCCTGGAACCCCAGGTTCGACAACGGTTTCTTGAAAAAAATCTTTGGTGCCAACAAGAGCGTCATTCGGGGCGGATATGCTCGCACTTATGGCCGCCAGAATGGCGTCGATTTGGTCTTGGTTCCGCTTCTCGGCGTGGGCTTAATCCAGGCGGTAAAATGCCCTGGGGCGTCCATGACCGGCCAGTGCCTGGGGCTCGGCAATACCGACCCCACCAACGCTTTCCGCATCGGCATCGATCCCAATCCCGCCAACCTCTACTCGCAAAACATTAGCCAAACACTGTGCCAGCCTTTCTTCCCTGGCAAGGTCAATTGCGATGGCAACACTGCCGCTCGGGCCAGCGATACGCTCGTCCTCGATCCGAATTACAAGCCAGCACACTCCGATGAGTTCGACCTGATGATCCAGCGCGACCTCGGTCACAACATGACCCTGGAACTCGGCTACATCGGACGCATCATGCGCGACGAGTATATGAACATCAACATCGACCAGGTGCCCTGGATGCTGACATTGGGTGGCCAGTCATTCGCCAAGGCCTATGCAGCCACGGAAGTCGCGGGCGCCTTCGGCACCTCCTTCCCATGCACTGTTGCGATTCCGCAAGGCTCGACCTGCCATAAGCAGGGTGGCATCTACGCTGCGCCAGGTCTTCCGGCACAGCCTTTCTTTGAGACCACGCTAGCTTCCTCGGGCTACTGCGCTGGATATGCGAACTGCACGGCTGCATTCGTAGACAAGGAAGGCGCACCGGGCGGGAACCTCACAGGCCAAAATGTGTACAGCATCTGGGGCGACCGATGAGCGGTGCCTTCGGCCGTGGCAACTACAATGGCGCCATTGTTTCCCTCACCCAGCGCAACTGGAAGGGGCTGACCGTCAACACCAACTTCACTTGGAGCCGGTCTCTTGGGACCCAGTTCTACGCCCAAGCCAACAACGGTATTAACCCCAACAACGGGTACGACTTCAAGAATTGGGGTTCCTACGGGCCGCAAACGTATGACCTCAAGTTCGTTTACAACCTGCAGTCGCTCTATCAATTGCCCTTCTACAAGACTCAGCAGGGATTCCTCGGTCGTGTCCTCGGTGGATGGGCGGTTGCACCGCTCGTGACCATACGGAGCGGCTACCCGTTGCTGGTGTATACGGACGGAAACTGCTCCGATGAGACGTCTGGGCAGGGGAACTGTTCCTCCGGCAGCCTGGGCACGAACGCGGTCTTGTTGTCGGGCTACTCCGGAGGCGCTTCGCGCCATCTCAATGTCGCAGGATCGAACGGCGTTGGCACTGGCGGTAATGGCATGAACATCTTCGCCAACCCGGAGGCGGTGTATAACCAGTTCCGGCCATTCATCCTCGGTCTCGACGGACCTAACGGGGGTGGCGGCGGACCGCTTCGCGGCCTTTCCCAGTGGAACATCGACCTGACCGTTTCGAAAGATATCAGGTTTACCGAGCGGTTTGGCGCAACGTTCGTTGCCACGTTTAGCAATCTCACGAACCACCCGCAACTCCACGATCCCTACCTCGATCTGCAAGACCCAGGTGACTTCGGCGTGATTAGCGGCGGGCCGTTCGGCTCGGCGACTCAGAGCGGTTCTCAGGGCAACGGTGCCCTACCGCGTCAGATCGAATTCGGTCTGCGCCTTCACTTCTAGCTGATTCTTTACACAACAAGGGGGAAGGCCGCATCCGACCTTCCCTCTTTTTTTTATTTCTGGGCCATAGATCACGCCGAGAAGAAATTGAAATCGGTGCTCCCGGCTGTCACTTCTACGCCAAGCCAATACACTCGTCAGTGCTTGATCTTCACAAAGAAGTACTACCGATGGAAAAGTGGCCGAAAACAGACCTGGCGCTCGCGTTTTGCGCGCTCCTTTGGGGAGCGACGTTTGTGGTCGTCAAGAACGCGCTCGACCATGCCTTCGTGATTATTTTCCTCGCGGTGCGCTTCAGCCTGGCTGCCTTGCCCTGGCGTGGAACAATCGGGCTCTCCGCCGATTCGAACGGGGGAAGGTCTCTTCGCAGGGCTCCGCGTTTCAAACCGCTGGCCTGCTGTACACCACTCTTGCAAAGTCGGGATTCGTGACGGGTTCGAGCGTCTCGCTCGTCCCGCAACCTAAGAACTAGAAACCAAACTAGAAACGAACAACTAAAAACCAAGAACTGAAAACTGAAAACTGCTTCAGCGGCCGTTGGAGTAGTTCTTCACGTCGACGGTGTCGTACATGGTGGCGGTGGCGGCGTGCGATTTTTCGTAGGCGCTGATGTCGGGCTCATGCTGCATGGTCGTGCCAATGTCGTCTAACCCTTTGAGCAAGACTTCCTTGCGGGAGGGGGCAATTTCAAATTTGAAGATCAGGCCGTGTTTGTCGGCGATGGTCTGGTTCGGCAAATTGACGGTCAGCGAATAGCCTTCTTCTTTTTCAGTGCGCTCGAAGAGTTCGTCCACCTGCTCTTCGGTGAGTGTTGCGGGAAGAATGCCGTTCTTAAAACAATTGTTGTAGAAAATGTCCGCGTAGCTCGGCGCGATGACGACGCGGAAGCCGTAGTCTTTCACGCCCCAAGGGGCGTGCTCGCGGCTGGAGCCGCAGCCGAAATTGGCGCGCGCCAGCAAAACTGATGCGCCTTTGTAGCGCGGGAAATTCAGGACGAATTCCGGATTGGGTTTTTCACCGGGGAGATAGCGCCAGTCGTAGAAGAGGATGCGGCCAAAGCCTTCGCGCGTGAGCGCCTTCAGAAATTGTTTCGGCACCATCTGGTCGGTGTCGACATTGACGCGGTCGAGCGGCATCACCATGCCGGTGTGCGTTGAGAACGGTTGCATGCGATTCAGTCTCCCAAAACTTGAAATCTCTCAATTTCGCCAAACGCAGTCCAATACGCGGCGCCCTTGTCTCGCTTTCCATCCGAACGATTCGTGGAAATCAGGACGTAAGTAATGCCGCAGCAAGGCTCGGGCTTCGCACAAACGGTCAGCTCGTGCAGACGAATTTCAAGCAATTCACCGTCTGCAAGCGCGACGCGCATTCGCTTGTCTACGTGCCCCTGATTCAAACCGCGCGTGTCTACTGGCATGGTCCATCCAGGCTACTCGACGGAGGAAACGTCGTCGAGGGAACGGACGTCGACGAAATGGCCGGCAATCGCGGCAGCGGCGGCCATGACCGGGCTGACGAGATGCGTGCGGCTGTCCTTGCCCTGGCGGCCTTCGAAATTGCGATTGCTGGTGCTGGCGCTGCGCTCGTGCGGCGGCAGGACGTCGGCGTTCATCCCGATGCACATGCTACAGCCGGCGTCGCGCCACTCGAAACCGGCCGCGGTGAAAATTCTATCGAGGCCTTCTTTTTCGGCTTGCGACTTGATGCCGCGTGAGCCGGGGACAATCAGCGCTTGCTTGATATTTTTCGCCACGTGCTTGCCTTGGACAAAATGCGCGGCGGCGCGAAGATCGTCGAGGCGCGAATTGGTGCACGAGCCGATGAAGACGCGGTCCACGGGAATATCCACGATAGGCGTGCCGGCCTTGAGCCCCATATATTTGAGCGCGCTTTCCGTGGCCTTCTGATCGTTGAGATCCTTGAAATCATGCGGATCAGGGACGCGCGCGGTGACGCTGGTGACCATGCCGGGATTCGTACCCCAGGTGACCTGTGGAGCGATCTGCTCGGCGTGGAGCTCGACGGTCATGTCAAATCTTGCGCCGTCGTCGGTCTTCAGTTGCTTCCAGTGATCGACGGCCTCCTGAAACGCTTTGCCGCGCGGGACAAACGGCCGGCCTTCGAGATAAGCGAAGGTGGTTTCGTCCGGCGCGACCATTCCGGCGCGCGCGCCGCCTTCGATGGTCATGTTGCAGACGGTCATGCGTCCGTCCATGGAAAGGGAGCGAATGGCTTCGCCGCCGTATTCGGCGACGTGGCCGTTGCCGCCGGCGATGCCAGTTTTTCCGATAATGGCGAGAATGAGGTCCTTGGCGGTGACGCCCCTGGGTCGCTTGCCGTGGACGAGAATGTGGAGTGTCTTGGAGCGCGACTGAACAAGGCACTGCGTCGCGAGGACATGTTCGACTTCACTGGTGCCGATGCCGAATGCCAGCGTACCGAAGGCGCCATGCGTCGAGGTGTGGCTGTCGCCACAGACGAGGGTCTGGCCGGGCTGCGTGATGC
>QHZB01000442.1 GCA_003224525.1 Acidobacteriota bacterium
CTTCTGGGCTCTCTCTTGGCGAGCGATCTCCAAGCTTTTCGCAGCCTGGGATTCCTCGCACCGCGTCGCATAAGAATCGTTTTGAGCGGCCAGCCCAATCTGCAGTTGGCCTGGCGTCTGATGCTTAAGAAGGACTATGACGTTAAGGTTGTCAGTCCAGAAGTTAGGGCGTTGGCATTTCTTGCTGGGCTTCGTGAGATTGTCTTTGCCAGTTCCGGATATCGTCAATTTCAGGCCGGAATTGCGGGAATAAGAGATTAGTCGAGGCGCGTCTCGGAAGTAGATTTACAGTGGGGACCGGTGCATGTTGAAGGAGATCCGATGAATAGGCGATTATTTCTGAAATCGATGGCCGCGGGTGTGTATGCGTTTGCGCATCTCCCGATGCTGCAAGCCGCGTTGCCCAAGCTGAAGATCACGCGAGTACGGGCTTACGCGCCACCCAATCCGAATCCGCTGTTCAATCAGGCCGACACCGTAGTGACTATCGAGACCGACGCGGGAATCACGGGTGTAGGTGAAGGCGGTTTTCCGGATGCGCTGAAGCAGTGCGCCGGACGCCTGATCGGGCAGGACCCGCAGCATATCGAACGCTTATGGCAGGACATGTCACGGTCGTTCTTTTATCCGCCTGGGCGTGAAAAGGAACATGCGCTCGGCGCGCTCGATTTGGCCCTGTGGGATATCAAAGGCAAGGTGCTGAAGCTGCCGGTTCACGAAATCCTGGGCGGCATGGTGCGGAATTACTGTGAATGCTACAACACCGCCGGCATCATCCCTGGCATCAAGCCTGGCATGGGCGTGAAGGATCGCGCGGCGGCCAGCATCGCGGCCGGTTATCGAGCCTTCCGCATGGGCGCGGCTGACACGCCTGCGAATACCACCTTCAATACCCGTCAGAAATTGAATCAGCTTTACGAGGAGTGCGTGCAGGCGCGCGAAGGCGTAGGAAAAGATGGCGACTTCTGCATCGATTTTCATCAGCGATTCGATCTGTCCGACGCGATCCGCGGTTGCGATCTGATCGAGAGCCTTGCGCCGTTGTTTGTCGAGGATCCCGTGCGGGCGGAGGGATTCGGCGAAGACCTTCCGCGCCTCCGAAAGTTAGTAAAGGTTCCGATCGCTGCGGGCGAGGAATGGGGGAATCGCTGGGACTTCAATCCACTGGTGGAGAACCACGATATCGACTACGTTCGCGCTACGCTGCCGAACGTAGGAGGCATTACCGAGATGATGAAAATCGCGGCAATCTGCGAGACGCATTTCGTCGGCATTGTGCCTCACTTCACCGGACCGATCTCCACTGCGGCACTGGTGAATTCGCTGGGCACATTCTCAGGTCCGCTGCTGATGGAATATAACTTTGAAGGCCAGGAGCTTCCGCACGTACCCGTCTGTCTGGATTTTAAGCACGGAAAGCTCTATCCTAACGACAGACCCGGACTCGGCGTCGAGCTGGACATGAACAAGCTAACGCCGATTCTGGAAGTAACGAAATACGACACCAATCGCGCGCAGACGTACTTTCGCCCGGACGGATCAATCACTAATTGGTAAATTATGATATATTTTAAGAAGCAGGCGACAACGGTCTCACCGAGCTTTATCTTGTGCAGGTGACTTCGCCAACATGCCTGGTAAGTCGCCGCTTTCCTGCTGGATTCCACTTTGACGATTACGGCGTAATCAGACTTGGCCACAAACTACTGATGAAAGCCATCATGATGGTTGCGGCCTTCTTTGGCTCTCGTTGCAAGAGCAAGTGTGGCGCAGGAACTGACCTGAACAGAGTATCTGGCCTGAGGTGAGAAACCTCCTTTTTGCAATACGAGGAGAGCAGCCTGTCATGCGTCGCCTCCAAATACAACAGCGGCACGGTTGTTCGGCGTAGGTCATCCCGTGCATCACAATCCAGCACTTCCTGCACGCGGCCGCTCAAAACATCCGGACTCACCCTGTGCAATGCGTGGTGTAGTTTCTGGAGAAGGTCGGGAGGTGCGTTCTGTCCAAGAAGAAGATATTCAAGAACGGTGCGAGGCGGCTTCAGTCTAAAAAGCCAAGGTTTCGCGAGTGCCTTCACGATTCCCGACCACCCAGGTACAGGACTTCCAACGAATCCGGCACACATGACGACAGCGAGCAGACTCGGAGCTGCGTACCAAACTGCCAGCGGCGCGGAGAACGATTCGGCTAGCAGTACGAATCGCTTTGATTGAGGAACGGCTGCGCTCACGAACGGACGCAAATCCGTGTCCGACAAAAAATCTATCGGTCGGGTAAGCAACAGTCGTCGCAGTCCATGATTCAGGTAGAGCGGCGATAAAATCGGCAAATAATTCTCCAGTCCCATCAAGGCCGGGAAGAAGCACCAAGTGTTTGGGTGCCAATTGCGGTGCCCCCGCTGAGGAGATTATACTTCCGAATCTTCTAAGTCCCGATAATGTCGGAAAAACGGAGGAG
>QHZB01000443.1 GCA_003224525.1 Acidobacteriota bacterium
AAACCCATTGGTGTCCGATAGCTTCGAACCGGGATCGTAAACGCCCTCGTAGATGGCACGGCCCAAGTGCTCGAGAAAGGAGCCAAAAAGATTGCGGTCGAGCGGGGCTGTAACGCGACGCGAGTCCACGTAAACGCGGGAGACGTCGTTAGCGCTCAGCGGCGAAGTTTGAGCCCGAAGAAGAGCTCCACCAAGTAGAGAACTCGCACCCCAGGCAACGCCTGCATTCGCAGCTTGATGCAAGAAACTGCGTCGGTCGACGGAAAACATGTAGGTATTCTCCTCGCAAGTGAAACGGTGGCCCGAAATACATTTTTTGCGGGTAAACGTTTACCACAGGACCGGCGACGATGGCAAGGCAGATATCGCGAGCCAGCTAAATAACCGCGAGCAGCTATCGAAACTTCTGTTTGCCTGTAGTTCCCGAGGCCCCTTGAATGGTGACGAGTTCGTCCGCGCTAACGTTTGGAAGCTTTTCCGCAGCGCAATCTTCCCAGCAGATTGTCAGGTTAGCAGCGTTTTCAGCGCAGATTAAACTAACTAACTAACTAACTAACTAACTAACTAACTAACTAACTAACTAACTAACTATGGCGCTGCCAGCTGCGCCCTCGATCGTGGTGATTATTGCGTCGGCTGATCACTGGACTAGCTCAATCGCGTTCAACATCTGGCCTGCCTTGACGTTCTCGAATCTCTGGACAACTCCGGACGGCCAACGGATCTCAACCAACTTTGCAGTGGAATCGCCGCTCAGGCCTACTATCAACCGCTTGTCATTGGCCGAAAGGTAACCGACGGCCGTGTTGACAGTGAAATATTGTGCTAGTCCTGACGCGGACACCACTTTAACGCGGCTGCCAATACCGTCACGGTTTGATTTCCTGCCGACGGTCTGAATCCCCAGCCAGTTTCTGCGATTCCCACCATCATTTCGGAGCACGTAGGCCCGTTGGCCCACGTTGCTGACCACGATGTCGACATCACCGTCGTTGTCGATATCGCCGAAGGCCGCACCCCGGCCCGCCCATTCTTCTTGAAAAACCCCGCCTGGAGCTGCTCTCAGGAAATGACCCGACTCATTCTTCAACAGTAGCGGCGGTTCAAGGTATTTCAAATTGGGTGAGGTCTGCTCGATGGTGTCCATCACGTGCCCCTGCGCAACGAAAAGGTCCTTCCAACCATCATTGTTGTAATCGAACAAGTGCGTGCTCCAACCGCAAAAAGCGAAAGTCGCGCCGCCCACGCCAGATTGCTTGGTCACATCTCGAAAGGTGCCGTCGCCATTGTTCTGAAAGAGGTGAAAGCGCTCGTTGGAAAGGTCGCTGACAACGATATCTGGGTAGCCGTCGTTACGCCTGCGGGAAGGCCGACTTCGGTGAACGTGCCATTTCCGTTGTTGTGGTACAAGAAGCTAGGCACCGAATGGTTGGCGACAAAGATGTCCGTGAAGCCGTCGTCGTCATAATCGGCAAAAGATACGCCTAGTCCTTTGCCTTCAGGGTTAGCAATGCCAGCCTTCGCGGAAACGTCGGTAAATGTTCCGTCCCCATTATTGTGATTGAGGATGTTTGTGACGCCCTTGAAATTGTCGGGGTGACAGTAGGCCCGCGAAGCCGGGTTTCTGTTCTCCACAATAGCGGTTGTTCCGGAAGCTCCAATCCACATAACGGGTCACGAAGAGGTCGAGGTTGCCGTCATTGTGGTAATCGAAAAACCCGGCGCTCGCACTCCATCCGCCAGCGACAACTCCGGTGCGTTTCGTTACGTCGGTGAACGTGCCGTCCCCATTGTTATGGTAGAGCATGTTCCCTCCATAGCCTGTCACGTAGATGTCTTCGAAACCATCATTGTCGTAGTCACCCACCGCCACACCCATCGGATAGTAGTTCTGCGCCGTCCCAGTGAGGCCGGCTTTTTCCGTCACGTCCGTGAATGTGCCATCGGGGTTTTGATGATAAAGCCGGTTCCAAAACCTGCGATCGGACTTGTCCGGAAGCTTGGGGCATCGGATCGTCGATCTTCGCGCCGTTGGTGAAGAAGATGTCTTTATTATTGCATCTCGCGATCTCGCGATGAGACTCGTGCGACAGACTCATGGAAGGTACTACATGGTGATTCCGGGGACCGTTCTACCCGTATCAATCTGTACCTAAAAGAGCTTTCCTCGCATCAGGAACTGCTCAGGTTGCATGCTACCCTCTTGCAATGCAACAACCTCCTGGTATCTACGTCGAGATACTAATTCGTGGCGACATTGAGGATGTGTGGAGACACACCCAAAGACCCGAACTCCATGAGCCTTGGGATTTGCGTTTCACGAAAATTCAATACCTTCCTCGTCCGTCGGAAGCTGAGCCTCAACG
>QHZB01000444.1 GCA_003224525.1 Acidobacteriota bacterium
TTCCGGACGGCCTCACTCATGGTCACGTCCTGGCATGATTGTTAGACCCCGATTGCTCGTTCCGCACAAAATCGATGCCAAGTGCGGAGATCGCTTCCTACAAGCCGACCATCCGGCATCGGTCTCGTACAGGAGGGTCCCTGTTTGCGTTCTGCATCTAAGTACCTCTGACGGGCGAAACCAGAATCTCGACTGGTACACTCTGGAGAACGTGCGAGGGGGGAGAGGCTGCAAATGACGGGAGGGCAAAGTTTGAACGAAAGGACCCAAGATAAGGGCGAGTTCTTTCACTTGGAGGACAGAGCTTCCGATCATCCGTTCATTGAAAAGGTATGGCGCTGCCATACCGACCGCGGGGATACTTTTCTCTCGGTTGCGGCCAACAGTTTTGAGATGGTCCTCACGCGACTAAGAGGAAAGAGCTTTCTCACGCTCCGAGGACCAGAGACCGCTGCAACTCCCCTGGATTGTCCTGCAGAAGGCCAGTGGGTCGGCATCCGCTTCAAACCGGGAATCTTCATGCCACGATTTCTCCCTGGGAGCCTCTGCGATCATAACGATGTAACACTTCCGCCAGCCACAGGTCAGTCTTTTTGGCTAAACGGCTCTGCCTTGGAGTACCCGAGCTTTGACAATGCCGAGCCGCTTGTGAAACGACTTGCAAAATTGGGGATCCTCTCTCGCGATCCGATCGTGGAAGACACATTGCTGCGGCGCCCAAGAGAACTATCCTTGCGTTCCGCACAACGCCACTTTCTGCGATCCACGGGCGTCACGTACGCTACGTTCCGCCAGATCGAACGAGCACGATATGCAACGATCCTGCTCAGGGAGGGAGTTCCGATCCTGGATGTCGTTAGCCGTCTAGGTTATTTCGACCAGGCACATCTCACGCGATCCCTCAGACGCTTCATCGGAGAAGCGCCCGCCAAAATCATGCAACGCCGAAGGCAGTTGTCGTTTTTGTACAAGACCGAATTTCCCCCAATAGTCGATAGTCGTACCTGAGGTCAAAACTTCATCGTGAAAAAGGGGACAGCCAGTTCATGAGCAAAAAGGCTGATATGCGTACCGTCGCGAAGCCCAGGTCCAGGTAGAAAACAAACAGGAGATAAAACGATGAGAGTCATGGTGATAGTCAAGGCTGACAAGAACTCGGAGGCGGGCGTTCTTCCTAGCAAGGAACTCCTTTCCGAGATGGGGAAGTACAACGAAGAGCTGGTGAAGGCAGGCGTAATGCTTGCGGGCGAGGGGCTTCATGCGAGCTCGAAAGGCGTGCGGGTCAAGTTCTCCGAAGGAAAGCGGACCGTGATCGACGGGCCGTTCACGGAAACGAAGGAATTGGTCGCCGGCTTCTGGCTGTGGCAGGTGAGGTCGATGGAAGAGGCGATCGAGTGGCTCAAGCGCGCTCCGTTCGACGGAGGAACCGAGATCGAAGTTCGCCGAGTGTTTGAGGCGGAGGACTTCGGCGCTGAGGCCACTCCCGAGATCAAGGAGCGGGACCAGCTTCTGCGCGAGGAACTGCAGAGGAAGGCAGCGAAGCAGTAGTCGCGGCGGCCGCAATTGACGCACGGAAGGGGGACAAACACATGAAGAAAGCACCGGCTTGTTCAAAAATACGCACTTGGGGCACCATCATTCATTGCAGAAGGAGACCCACGATGTCCGTCAAGACGCTGATCGCAATGATTGCGACTGTGACCGCCACCTTTGCGGTCCCCACGATCGTTCATGCAGCACAGGAGAAGCCGACCATGCAAACCGCACCACCCAAGCCTGTCAAGACCGGCCATGCTGCCGTCAATGGCGTCAACTACTACTACGCCGTGTACGGCACAGGCGAGCCGCTGTTGCTTCTTCATGGCGGCCTGGGACAGATCGAGATGTTCGGTCCCAACCTGACCAAGCTCGCGCAGAGCCGGCAGGTGATCGGCGTCGATCTGCAGGGCCACGGCCGCACGCCCCTGGGCGATCGCGAGCTCAGCCTGGTCGACATGGGCAACGACATGGCCGGCGTGCTGAAGAAGCTCGGCTACGACAAGGTCGACGTGCTCGGCTATTCGATGGGTGGAGGCGTTGCGTTCCAGTTCGCCGCTCAACATCCGGAAATGGTTCGCCGCTTGGCGCTGGTTTCCACCCCCTATTCGCAGGACGGATTCTATCCGGAGATGCTGCCGCAGCATGCGGCAGTCGGCGCCGCCATGCTGGAGCAGATGAAGGGAACGCCGATGTACAAGTCGTACGTGGCGATCGCGCCGCATCCGGAAGAGTTTCCGAAGCTACTCGATGCGATGGGCGCATACATGCGCAAGTCGTACGACTGGTCGGCGGACGTCAAGAAACTGACCATGCCGGTGATGCTCATCTACGGCGACAGCGACATGTTTCGGCCGGAGCACGAGGTGAGGTTCTACCAGTTACTCGGCGGCGGACTGAAGGATGCCGGCTGGCAGCGCGAGCACATGTCACAGAATCGACTGGCGATCCTGCCTAATCTGACGCACTATGAAATGGGCCTCGCACCACAGTTAGTCGAGACCGCTTTGCCGTTCTTTAACGGCCAAGGCCGCGCCGGGAGCTGGGA
>QHZB01000445.1 GCA_003224525.1 Acidobacteriota bacterium
TCAAGATAACGGAGAGCTTCAGCCGCGTCGCTTAACGGGTAACGTCTATCGATGACGGGGACAACTTTTCTGGCTTCAAGAAGTTCCTTCAGAAAAACCAAATCCTTCCGGTTTATATTCGCTATAAAGAAGCACGTCTTCTTGGTCCCAATCAGTGACAGTAATGGTGCCAGTATCATGGCTTGGAAAATTCGGGCCAAACCACCTCCAACGACGACATAAATTCCGTCCCGACTCAACGCACGCCTGTAATCGAAAATAGAATGGTAGGCATTCGCACCCAGAATCAGATCGTAACGCTGCCCACTTCTCGTGAAATCTTCCCGCGTGTAATCAATGACATGGTCTGCGCCAATCGATCGCGCCGTCTCCACATTCCTGGTGCTGCACACGGCAGTGACTTCGGCCCCGAATGATTTGGCAATCTGTACCGCAAACGTACCCACACCGCCGGACGCGCCATCAACTAGAACCCTCTGGCGTTGCTGGATGCGTCCCTTATCACGAAGACCTTGAAGGGCAGAGACTGCCGCCACTGGTACGGCTGCTGCGTCCTCAAACGACATGTTAGCTGGCTTCCGTGACAACTTATCTTCCGTAGCACACGCATACTCGGCAAAAGCCCCGCGGCACACGCCGAACACCTCGTCGCCTGGTTTGAATTGGGTTACGTCCCTGCCCACCGTTTCGACGTGGCCGGCCGCATCAACGCCTATTCGCTTGTCCTTTGGTGTGCGCAGCCCCGGGATCAGACGGATCAACGGCGCCCCTCTCATGGTGAAAAAATCCAGCGGATTTACCGATGCCGCGTGGACCTTTAGCAAGACTTCATTGTCCTTGGGGGTAGGTTTTTCTACCTCCTTGAACTGCAGCACATCCGGTGACCCGTATCGTGTGCGTACAATTGCTTTCATGAAGTGCCCCTCAAGTGTGCTTTAGTCGGATGATGCTGCGGTTGTTGTGAAAGTGCAAGACGGATTCAGTTGCTAAGTCCTGGTAAACAGCGTTCTCGTAGACTTGAAATTCATCGCGGATCCCGGCCCGTCAAATAGACGTGAACGCCACTTGCCAGGCACTTCGCACTACTCTGTCGGTATTAAATGCTTTGGCTCGCGCTCTACCTCGTCAGTCACAAACTCTACGAAGCGCATCGCGTCCTGTTCTAACTGCAGCGTCGTGGAGCCGCGATTTCTTAGCCGATTCTCCTTGGCGCTACGAATAACCGCCCGCCACATGAGTGGAACAGTTTCCATCGCCCAGCTATACGCTTGGTCTTTGGAGGCAAGTGCCTTCTGGGACGCTGAGTAAAGGATGCGGCACGCGGTCAGGACCGCGTAGGCATTGTGGACGAATGCTTTGTCGGACCGGTCCCCGGCGTTGGCAGCCAGGTCTTCCTTTAGGTAGTTCAGTTCCAATTTCAGCGCCTCAACGAGGCATTCGTGGGACACGTGCGGTGCGATCCTCTTCGCATCCTGGCCCCACAGCGTGATGCCCGACTCCGCGATATTCATCCAAATGATGGGGTTCCCATCCGAGCCACTGCGGACGAGTTTACCGGTGTAGTGGTAGAAGCCGCAGCACCGCGAACTCTTGTCAAGGAACTCATGGTCAATGACGAAGCGCATGTCGATTCGTCTCGCCCAGCGGTTGTTCTCGACTTTGTTCCTGAACCATTCCTCCAGTTCGGAAAACTCACGGTCGTCGAGGTCTCGCCGCGTGACGCCAATGCAATCGACGTCGCTGCAAGTCTCGTCGAAGGCCTCATAGGTCAACGAGCCCCAAAGGTAGATACCAACGAGATTGCCACTTAGGATCGCAGGGAAGTCCGTGGCCATCAGCTGAAGAAGTTCGGAAAGATCGGGCGGGATATTTGTTGGCAGGTTCATTTCTTGCGCCAGAATATCAGCTGTTCCAAGCCTAGCCGAAATGTTTGGGGTGCCAAGTCCCGCGTAAAGGTCGTATCTCGTGGATGTGAAATCGGCCCGAAACCACTTCTCCGCGAACCCCACTTATCGGGACTTGGCTCCTACTATGCAATTCCACTATGCAATTCCACGGGATTGACCGCAGATTTATCCTCGCTTAGCATGTGTTCGTCACGACTTGACAAGCGGTCCAGAGAGCCAGTAAATGACCGAAGATCATCTCCGGTTCACACCGAGGCTCCTAACAAGGCCGGTCCTGCGGGGCCTAGCGGTTGAAACAACACTCCAACACTTCGTTATCGTTACGTACTGGGTTGACCCGTCCAATTTGCGAAAGCACCTTCATGCTCGATTTGAACCCGTGTGCCTCGCCGTCAACGGCAGATCACGTCAGGCATTGGTCTCGGTCGTTACGTTTCTCGATCGCGATTTTCGATTCGCTGTATGTCCTTGGTTCAAGGGAAGCTTTGGCCAAACAAACTATCGCGCTTACGTTAAGGACACTCAAACGGGTGAGCATGCGGCGTGGTTCTTTGGGACCTGCCTGGACTCGGTCTTGGTCGCCGTTCCGCGGTATCTATGGCGACTGCCGTGGCATCGCGCACGGATGGATTTCACATGCCGGTACGATCAAACGGCAATACGATACACGATTTTCAACGTCAGGACTAGATCCGGCTGGGCGCCAGCGCAACTCGCGATCGAAGACTCAGGCAAACCGCCTGCGCAGTTGGCTGGCATATCCAATCTGGAGGCGGGGTTGGTATTGCTAACCCATCCCTTGCGTGGCTATTTTTTCCGCCACGATGACGCCTTGGGGAGCTACGATATTTGGCATGATCGTGCGCAACCAAGCGTGGGAACAATTCAGGAAGCGAGGTATCCCCTTCTGCAGCAACTCGGGTTGGTCGAGGATGGCGATCAGCGTGATATTCATAGCGTTCTGATCCAGCCGAGCATCGACTTTACGATCTATCTGCCACCGACCAGAGTCAAAGCGGATTTGTTGGCCCCTGATAAACAGAATTCTCGATAGCTGGGGTTCAACGTCATCAACAGCTCCAGCAACACTTATTTGGCACGAATGTTTCCGCTTGCCTGGTAAACCGCGACGTTGGTCACTTCTCCGAGATCGCGACTAACCAGGCATGTGGACCGTCATTTGGACAAAAGCTTTGCGAATGGCAATCGAGACCTTCGGGCGTATAAGTGCGGCCTGAGAGCTTCAGGAACATCGTCTGCCTGCTCTGGCTTTGTGACTGCTAGCTCGTCCTTCGTGTTGAAGAACTCCGACGTTCGGGGTCTCAGTATCCCGTTTACGATGGGACCCTCCTCCCGGAAACCCCATCCCCATGCAGTCCGCAGCTCAAACCTGAGAGACAGAAGCTGGCCCGTTTTGCCGAAGCAGTAGTCGGTGTAAGCATTAAAATCCTCACCGATTGGTGATGCGGGGAAAATTAAATGAGGGATAACTGAGCAAGCTACTAACGCATATTGCGCGAGCCATCGCCCAATCAAAAGTGATCCACATGATTTCATAACAATGTCGGCTCCTCGACCCGAGTAGACTGTGGTTTATCGATGACCGCAGGCTCGGGAGAAAGGAGCCGAACATGATGATTATAGGAGTAGATTATCACCCGAGCTCTCAGACGATTGCTTTTTTAGATCAGGAAACCGGGGAGTGCGGTGAACGGCAATTGAACCACAGCGATGGCGAAGCTGAGAAGTTCTACCGAGAACTCAAGCAGCGAGGAGTCAGCGTGCGCGTGGGGATGGAGGCCACCGGGCATTCACGCTGGTTCGAGCGGTTACTGGCAGAGTTGGGTTTCGAGTTGTGGATTGGGGATGCGGCGGAGATCAAGACCAAGCGAGTAAGGAAGCAAAAGACCGACCGCGAGGATGCCCGACTCATGTTGAAGCTACTCCTGGAGAATCGCTTTCCGCGAATCTGGGTACCGAGTCCAGAGAATCGTGATCTGCGACAACTGTTATGGCACCGACATCGGCTGGTGCAGATGCGGACGCGGATCATGAATCAGCTGCAGGCTGTGGCGATGAACGAAGGCTATCGATGGAAGAAAAAGCTGTTCAGCGAAAAAGGACGAGGGCTGCTAGAAAAACTCCCGTTGGCTCCCTGGGCCAGTCGGCGTCGGAAAGAATTATTGGAGCTGCTGGACCAGCTGGATCCAAAAATTGCGGAGTTAACGGCAGCGGTCGAGCAAGAAGCCAAGAAACGGCCCGAGGTGCTGCTGTTGATGACGCATCCTGGCGTGGGACCCATCACGGGGCTGGTCTACGTTCTGGTCATTGGAATGCCGGAGCGGTTTCCTTGCGGCAAGCAGATCGGCAGCTACACCGGGCTGATTCCGTGCGAGGACTCCAGTGCCGGCCGGCAACGGCTGGGACATATCAGCAAGCAGGGCAATACCTTGTTGCGCTTCTTACTGGTGGAAGCAGCACAAGCGGCCGCACGGTGTAACCCAGACTGGCGACGTCGGTATATGCACCTGATGATGCGCCGGGAAAAAAGAATTGCCAAAGTGGCCATGGCCAGAAAACTCGGTGTTCGGTTGTACTGGATGTGGCGAAACAATTGGCAATATTCGCAGTTGGTTGAATTCGGTTCGAACGCGGGAAAGCTCGTACTCGTACATGGCGTGAAGTAAAGCGTCGTCCACTTGATTGGGCATCCCGCTCCCTGAAAAGGGAGTTTGAAGTAGTAATCATGGTCGAAGTTTTGATCGGAGAGATGTTTGGGTCGGACTGAATCCGCCCGACAGATTACAAACGAGCCGTGGTCGTCGATGCAGAGAAGAAAGAACAAGAAAGAAACGAAAGAGAAAAACTCTTTTAGGTGAAAAGAAAGAAGTGTGCTCAAAAAGGGCTTGACAGGGCCGACATTGTTAGAGATGCCTGGTTAACAGCGGTCGCGGAGATTTGAACTCACCCGCGAATGCTGTCTGGTCACATAGACGGGAACCCCACTAACCAGGACCTGGCGTCTCTTGCGTGCGGTCGGCTCTGGTTTAATGAGCGGTTGCTTTCCAGACGCGTGCGTTCTTATAGAACCGTTCATCAGCGATGCGGTCAAACACGAACGTACTGTTATTCAACTGGTCCATCTGGGCATCGCCCGCGCCTACGCCTTGCAGGGCGACACCGCCAAAGCCCGCGTCGCCTATCAGGATTTCCTCACGCTCTGGAAAGACGCCGACCCGAACATCATTGCCTGGAAACCGCTCTTGGCGAGGCATGTTAGGCTGTGCTCAAAGGCAAGTCAACGTGAGCGTATTAAATCTACTAAATGACTTTTCTCTTCGCACTTATTCTCGATTAACGCCCATCTCGTCAGTGCTTGATTTCCTGACGAGATGCCGACATTACCGGGAGTTGCAAACCTAAACCTTGGAATCTTGAGGATAACTCTCCTAGTGGCTGACTACGCCGGGGTAGCTCGCCTTGACATTCCATTGGAAGAGTCATACCGTCACCTAGAATGTCTACTAAAGAACAGCGTGAGCGTATTGAACTGCTGCAAGGGACTCTGGACTTGCTGATCCTCCGTACTTTGCTACTGGGGGTGGCGCACGGCCACGCGATTGCCAAGGCAATCGAATTCAACT
>QHZB01000125.1 GCA_003224525.1 Acidobacteriota bacterium
TCGATTCAGTCAAAATTAGCGCGGAAACCGAACGATGCCCTGCTGCTCTACCTGCAAGCGGATGTCCTCTCGCAAAAAGGTGCTGATCCGGGCGCGCCTGAGTTTGAACTTGCGATGCGCTCGGCGAAGAAGGCGGTCACTTTGCAGCCCACACTTGGCGCGGCGCGAGGTGTGCTGGCGAAACTGTACATGCAAACCGGACAGTACCAAGAAGCGGTTGACCAATGCAGGAAAGCTCTAAGCAGTGATCCCAAGGATCAAACCGCATTGTATCGCTTGATTCAGGCGTTACGGAAAACCGGGCAGAAGGCCGAGATTCCCGATTTGCTGAAGCGGCTCGCGCAACTTCGCGAACAAGCTACAAAAGAAGAAAGGGAACGTTACCGCTACAAACTGATTGAAGAGGACACTCCTCCCAGGCCGCCAGTGCAGCCGTAGTTCGGAGGAGCTCTCCTACGCGTCCACCAAATTTTCGCCAAAACCTTTACTCGAGCTGGGGTCGCGGCAATAATTGAAAAATTGCGTCAGATCAGCAACTGAGGAAACTGTTTCGGAATGACCCTTACGCGGCGTACGTTTGTGCGACTCTCGCTCGGATCAGCGATCTCCATGACTGCCGAACGACTGCTTGCGCAAGGTGTTTCGACCCATACCGCGAAGCCCCTGCCCAGGCAGGCCCCTTCCGGGAGGCCTTTCAACGCACACTTTGTCGATGTGGCGTCTGCCGCAGGGCTGCACGCGCCGGTGATCTATGGAGGTGTCGAGAGCAAGAAGTACATCCTGGAGGCCACCGGCTGCGGCTGTGCTTTCCTTGATTACGACAATGACGGCTGGATGGATATTTTCTTGCTCTCGGGGACACGGCTGGAAGGTGCGCCTGTCGACGCGTCCAACCGGCTCTATAAGAACAATCGTGACGGGACATTCACTGATGTCACGGAAAAGGCTGGCCTGCGAGCGGCCGATTGGGCTTCCGCGGTTTGCATCGGCGACTACAACAACGACGGCTTTGAAGATATCTTTTGCACCTACTACGGACAAAATGTCCTCTATCGCAACAATGGCGACGGAACTTTCAGCGATGTGACCAAAACCGCAGGCCTTTTGAACGAGCAACCGAGATGGGGAGCCGGATGTAGCTTCCTGGATTACAACCGTGACGGGAACCTTGATCTGTTTGTCTCCAACTACGTCCGTTTCTCCATCGAACATGCGCCAGTTCCGGGAGAAAACACCAATTGCAATTGGAAAGGCATTCCCGTGGAATGTGGACCGCGCGGACTGCCAACAGGAAAGAATTCGCTGTACAGGAACAATGGCGATGGAACGTTCACCGACGTCAGCCGGCCGGCAGGCATCGCGCAGGCCACCCAAAGTTATGGCATGACCGTGGTGGCCGCAGATTTGGACGAAGACGGATGGCCAGACATTTATGTTGCCTGCGACTCTACTCCCAGCCTGCTCTTCATGAACAATCGTGACGGAACGTTTCGCGAAGAGGGAGTATTGCGGGGCGTGGCCCTCAGCGACGACGGCACGGAGCAGGCGGGAATGGGCGTGGGAATCGGCGATTATGACCTTGACGGACATCTTGATCTCTTCAAGACGCATTTCGCCGACGATGCTAACGTTCTTTATCGCAATGACGGTAAGGGGAATTTCGACGATGTAACCCGGACATCGCGTGTTGGCGTGGAAACGCGCTACGTCTGCTGGGGCGCTGGAATTGTGGATCTCGATAACGACGGCCATCCGGATTTGTTTTTTGTTACGGGCAACGTGTACCCAGAGGTGGAACGAAAGCTGCCACAATATGCGAACAAGACGCCACGCGCCGTGTTTCGCAATCTCGGCAATCACACGTTCGAAGAACTGATTGAGGTGGCTGGTCCCGGGGTGGCAGACGCGCACTGCAGCCGCGGATGTGCTTTCGGCGACTTCGACAATGATGGTGATATCGACGTGCTGATTGTCAACTTGAACGAGCCCCCGTCTCTGCTGCGCAACGACCTCGGCGGCAAACAGAATTGGATCAAAGTGAAACTGGAGGGTGTTAAATCAAACCGCAGCGCTATCGGAGCCCGGGTGCTCGCCCATTACGGAGGGAAAACCCAGGCGCATACCGTCCTGAGCCAATCCAGTTTCTACTCCTGCAACGATCCCCGGTTGCATTTCGGTCTCGGAGGCCTTACTTCGGCCGACCTGGATGTGTATTGGCCCAACGGGCTTCACGAAACCTTCAAGCACCTCCCAACCAACCAACTAATCACTCTGAGGGAGGGGGCGGGGCGGGTGCCAAACCGAGGCTGGTCTAAGACCTAACTGAAGAGGCGCAACCGCCAGGACACGTTTTCCTTCTTGCCACGGCGAGCAAGGATAGAAATTGCTTGACAGCCCTGAAGTATTGAATATATAAATCCGGACAATCAAGAAAACGTTTACTCTGCAGGACCTTGTAGACGTAAGCGCTCGGCTTTTTTGGGGAGGAAGCGAATGCAAGCCAGATCATTTGTCTCATGGTCTATCCGGCTGTCGGTCATCATCCTGTTGCTGGCTGGCTCCACGTGGGCTCAATTCACCGGCAACATTCAGGGCACGGTCGCAGACCCGAGCGGCGCAGCGGTAGCGCAGGCAAAGGTTACGCTCATCAACGTTGCCACGCAGGTCTCGGCGACAACGAATACCGATGCTTCAGGAAGCTACCGCTTTCTGAGTCTCGCTCCTGGCTCTTACAAAATTACCGTTGAGGCAGCAGGCTTTGCCAAGGCCGAAGCGACCGTCACCCTTGAGACGAATCAGAATCTCAACATACCCATTTCAGTAAAGGTTGGCACGGCGACCCAAGCGGTGACCGTCACTGCCGAGGTCCCGCTGTTGAATACGGCCGAGACGCGAAATCAATTGACGCTCGAAACCCAGGAGCTTTCGACTTTGCCTGTTGCGGGCCGTAACATGCTCTCGCTCGTGAGCTTGGCCCCCGGCGTCTCGGGACTGGGCCTCATGGGCGGTCCGGGCGTGGCTTCGGGCACTCCCGGAACGGGCGTGGATAACTATTCTACGGAAACGGCCGTCGACGTCAGTGTCAACGGTCAAGGTACGGTTGCGAATATGTGGATCGTGGACGGGCTTGACGTCACCAGTGCCATTCGGCAGGGAGTCTTGAATCTCACGCCGAACCCCGACGGAATCCAGGAAACAAACATTCAAGTCAACACGTTTTCGGTCGAATACGGACGCGGGAGTGGCCTCCAGGTTGCGCTGACGACAAAATCTGGTTCGGATCAATTTCATGGTCTGGCCAGCGATTACTTCAGCTACCAATCGATGTACGCTAAACGTTCTTTGCCTAACTCCGACCACCCCTACAATCCATTTCATAGCAATAATTTCTCCGCTGCGATCGGCGGTCCTATTATTCCGCGTCACCAGTTTTTCTTCTTCTTCGGCGTCGAACCGTTGCGTTCCTCTGCTTCCACGGGTAACCAGACCCTGTTATTCCCCGCACCAGAGTTCGCGGCCTTCGCTCAAGCAAACAACCCGGGTACGTTCGGAACGAAGATTCTGAATACGTATGTTCCCACTAAGGTCGCTGTTGGTGGCACTCCCCCGATTACGGCAGACAAGTATTTTGGCAATGATCCCAAGGATCCGCAAAATCGCCCTCTTTGCGTAACGCAACCGGCGGCATTAGAAAACATTCCCTGCAGCACCCCGATGATTGACTCTGGAATTTTCAACTCCAGTAGTTTCCGTAACGGCGACCAGTATTTCCTTCGCGTGGACAAGTATTTCAAGAATGACCGCATTTACGGCAGTTTCTACCGGACACTCCTGCACAACGGTGCGCCCAACGTGATCCCACAGTTTACGACCACGAACCACACCACGGAGCGCGCTTTTCAGGTGAACTGGACTCACACTTTCAATCCCACAACACTGAATGAAGCCATCTTTGCCCAGAATCGCATCGAGGGCTTTCTGGGCGAGACCGGGGACTTCACCATTCCCGGAATTAGCGTGGCAGCCGCAGGGCAGAACGTCGGTTACGGCGTTGGTTTTGCTCAGGGCGATTTCATCCAGCACAACTACCACTGGCGTGACGTTTTGACTCATGTGCGTGGAGCTCATGTGTTGAAAGTGGGCTACGAAGGCTGGTTTGGAGATGACGTGGAGCCGTTCCAGGGGCCGTGGTCGCATCCAGGATTCAACTTCGACAACCTGTTGCAACTGGCGCAAGACGCGCCTATCAAGGAAAGCGGAGTGATGTACAACCCCATCACGGGTCAACAGCAGCTTTGGGACTGGAACGCGGCTTCCAAAACATGGGGCCTTTTTGCCGAGGATACTTGGAAAGCCCGGCGCAGTCTGACCTTAACGCTGGGTTTCCGTTTCGACGATCAGGGTAACCCGTATTCTCGCTCCGCTTCGACGGTGTTTGGCAACTTCCACCTTGGAACCGGTTCAACCTTCCAGCAGCAGGTGGCCAACGGCATTGCCAAGCCATCGAACAATGCGGTGAATCGCGCACCCAAGGCTTACGATGTGCGTCTCGGTGCGGCTTGGGATATCAACGGAAGGGGTGACTGGGTTTTGCGCGGCGGATTCGGAATGTATTCCAATTGGCTCACACCCGCCAACATCCAGGAAGAGTTCCGTGGCAACCCGCCGGGTCTAATCCTGCCTACGTTTGTCTCGACAAATGCACCGGCCAACCGGCCAGTTTTCGGCCAGGGCACCGGTAGCAAACCCCCGTTTGGATTCCTATTTCCTGCGCTGGCTGGCACACCTTTGTGTCCTGCGGCTCCTTGTTTGGACGCCGCCGGAGGAATTGTGGGTGGAGGCTTGACGATTGGAGGAATCGACCCGAACATAGTGTCCCCCACTGCGTATATTTTTGCGGCCACTCTCGAGCATAGGATTGGCAGCTACTTCGTAGCCAGCGTGCTTTACAGCGGATCGCACACTGCCAACCTCGTTGGGGCCGGTAACGCGGGAGGTCAAGTCTCCTATGGTGTTGACATCAATGCCGTGCCAGGCGACCTGATTGGCAAGCCGGCAAACTCACTTCCGACGCGGCTCAATCCGAGTTTTGGTGCCATCAACTACACGCAGAACAATCGCGTGGGGAATTACGAAGGCGTGAGCTTTGACGTCCGAGCGAGAGTTAAGCGTGGGTTCTTTGATGTATCCTACACGCGCTCTTCTTCCAAAGATGACGCAGGCAGATACCCGACCGCACTGAATCCTCATCAATACTATGGGCCCTCGCCTTGGGATGTTCCGAACCGCCTCTCCGCTACCTTCAACTACGAGCTGCCCGGCCTGCAGAATGGTGTTGGACCAGTGGGGAAGTTGACTGGAGGGTGGGGAGTCAGCGGGACGAGCATTTACCAGAGCGGTTATCCTTTCACGGTTTTTAATGGGGCTTCATTTGCTCAGGGCGGGGACTACAACGCCGATGGAGACAACGACGATTTTCCAAACGTCTCCAGCTACTCCCAGTCAACGTCGCGGAGCGCCTATCTCATGGGCAGCATTTTGAAGTCGCAGTTCTCAGCGCCTACGCCAGGCACCGAGGGTAACGAGAACACTGGTAGATTCCGCAATCCGCCCTTTGTGCAAACGAACACCACCGTCTACAAGAACACCCACATTACCGAGAGGCTCAATTTTCAATTCCGGTTTGAGTTCTACAACCTGTTTAATCATCCAAACTTCCAGAATATCAACGGCGATCTGAGCGCTGGAAACTTTGGACAGGTAACGGGCCAAACGCTTCCGAGATGGTGGCAACTAGGAGGGAAGATCACGTTCTAGCAGATTTTCGACCAGCAACATGATGAGGGACCAACTGTCGTACACCCCGGACGGTGGTCCCCTGGAAGTTGCCGGATGCGCCAGTCGCTTTAGAGTTCTGACGTAACTTGGCCGGACTAGCGTTTAGACTTGCTCCCATTTCGTATAGTGCCCGAGGCGGAGGCGGTGCAGCCCCGCCGCTGTTCAGGAAAGGTCCCCTGCCACACCTAGTGTGTACAAAGAGTCTCGCCTTCGCATAGGAGAACCTCCCATCTGCACAATCTGGGAATGGTAAATGTTTGACGGATTCTTTGCTATAGTTTGCCCCCGGTCTGCGGGGAGCGGCCTGCAATGGGCTGGTCTGGCCGCCCGGCGGCTACCCGTCATAGTTGCAACCTGCGAGATAAGCAACGGCGAAGAGGGAAGACGTGAATAGACGGGCCGGCCTTAGAGCGATAGGTGTAGTCACGCTATTGATTTGGTTGTGCGGGGATTCCAGAGGTCAGGACAACCCTCACCATTCTCCCGCTTTGCTTGGCGTGGACGGAGACGTGGGCGGCGTTCACGATCCCTCGATCGTAAAAGAGGACAACACCTGGTATCTCTTCGGGACGGTCACAGGAAAAAATTCTCCGGAGCAGATTCCGATCCGCTGTTCGAAAGATCTACTGCACTGGAGGCGTTGCGGCTTCGTCTTTCAGGGTATACCCGAGTGGATTCAGAAGGAGAGTCCGAAAACGCAGGACCTTTGGGCGCCGGACGAATCCTACTTCAATGGAAAGTATCACCTTTACTACACATTTTCCATATTCGGAAAGAACACTTCCGGCATAGCCTTGGTGACAAACAAGACCTTGGATCCTGGCAGTGCGGATTACAAGTGGGCGGACGAGGGCCTGGTTTTTCGTTCGCGTGAGGAAGATGACTTCAATGCGATCGACCCGAACATTGTGATCGATTCGGATGGCAGCGTGTGGATGAGTTTCGGCAGTTTCTGGGGCGGGATTAAGATGCGACGAATCGACCCGCAAACCGGCAAACTGTCCACAAAAGATACGAAGCTATATTCGCTGGCGAAGCGCGTAACGTCCTGAAAATCTCCCCGCGCCACGTCCCGGCTTGCCCGACGATTGGCAGGCGATCGAAGCTCCTTTCATTGTCCGGCACAACGAGTACTACTATTTATTCGTCTCTTTCGATCTGTGCTGCCGCGGTGTGAAGAGCAACTACAAGACGATGGTCGGCCGTTCCCGCAGCGTTAAGGGGCCTTACTTAGACGCCAGCGGCAAGCCGATGGTGGAAGGCGGAGGCACGCCATTGCTGGTGGGCAATGAACGCTGGGTGGGTCCCGGCGGTGAATCCATATTGCAGGAACCTGGTCGCGACATTATCGTGTTCCACGCATACAACGGCAAAACCGGAAAGCCGCGCCTGCATATCTCGACGATCGATTGGACCAGCGACTGGCCGCACGCGGCCTTGGAAGGCGGCAATCCTGCTGCTTCGCAGAAATAGCTCGCGGTGAAGTTTGGCAATCCATGTGCGCCTCCTGTTTCTCACCTCGGCTGAGCCGCGTTTAGTTCGCCGGGTCTGGCAATTTGAGAACGATGCGACGCGGCACGATATCTTGTTGTTCAAGCTCAGCTACGACGACTAGTCCGTCCTCGATTCCACCAGAGTTTGCCCTCAAAGCTGGGCGCGTGGGAAAGGGACAATTATTGTTCCCGGTGTGCATCGTTCAAGAGGCGGGCCATAGCCGTTGAACGCCTAAGGATAAGACTGGTAATCAGTTCGTACTCGCTTTTCTGAGTGGACCGCGATTCCCGGCCGACTTCATCTAGCAATGCCCGGAACGCAATCTGGGCCAGCTCTTTCTGCGACATTTGCACCGTTGTCAGCGGCGGAGTCATGAATTGCGCTAGTCGGATATCGTCGAATCCAACGATTGACAGGTCGGTGGGAATCGTAATTCCGTGATCATACGCTTCGCGCATGACTCCAATGGCGGTCATATCATTGGAGCACACAACAGCAGTGGGTTGATCGCGCGCGCCGAGAAGTTCGACCAGCGCGCGCATGCCGCCCTCCATAGTATGGTCCCCCGTCACAATAACTTCCGGGAGCAGGCCGATTTCCGCCATGGAAGCCTTGAAAGCTTCCGTCCTCGCCAGCGCGGATTTCAGCCGTGGTGGCCCGGCAACGAACGCGATACGGGTATGCCGCAGAGCAGCCAGGTGTTGTACCGCCTGGCGAATGCCGTTCAGGTAGTTAATCCGGATGTTGACAATGCCGGGAGCACCGGGTCCGACGTCCACGAAGACCAAGGGTACCTTTCGGAACCGAAGATGCTCAAGCAAAGACTCCTCCATGCCAAACGTCAAGATCGCCACGCCCTCGACACGGCGTTCGATCATACGCCGCACCGACTGCTCCATTCTCTTCGGGTCGTTCACGGTGGAGGTAAGAAGAATCTCGTAATTGTTCTCCACGGCGAGATGTTCAAAGGTCTGAACAATTTCCGGGAAAAACGGGTTGGTAATCTCGGATACGATCAGGCCCAAAATGCGGCTTCTTCCGGACACCAAGGCCCGCGCCTGGGTATTGGGGAAATACCCGAGTTCGTCTACGACCTTCCAAACACGCTTGGCCAGTTGAGGATTGACCGTAGACACGTGGTTAATCGCTCTGGAAACGGTGGCAGTGGAAACTTTTGCCCTTCGAGCTATCTCACGGAGATCCATAACAGTAGTTGAGTATTAGCCTGGACTAGACGCTTGCGGATTATATTCTAGCACACACGACTTGGGTATACGTTTACTGCGCCAACTTGAAGAACTGCTGCGTTTATTTTTTGCGGTCAGTCGGTACAGCCCGGATCAAGCCGACCACTGAATCACGGTGTACGAGCGTGCGGGCACTTCGAACTTGGTTCGCCCGCCGGTCGTCGAGGGCTTATCAAACGCTTGCGGCGCGACGTGTTTGGGCGCTTCGAAGCTATTGAAAGCTTTCAAATCAGTTCCGCTCAGAACACTAGAGACCAGCACCTGGCCCGGCGTTTTGTCTTGCCAATCAATTTCCACGACATGTGGCTTCGAAAGGTCACGATTCAGAACGAAAATCGCAACTTTTCCGTCCCCGGGGTCGATGGTGCCGGCTACATCCAGGTACGGAACTTGACCCATTTTCGCAACTTCGTACGTGGGTGACTGCGCGAGAAGACTAAGCACAGAACCGCGAGCATATTGAAGCGCCCAGCTGTACGGATAGTAGATCGTCTGACGGAGCAAGCCGTTTGCGTTGGTCATGATCGGCGCGATGACATTGATCAATTGGGCCAGGCACGCCACCTTGACGCGGTTCGCGTTGCGCAGAAGGGAGTTGAGCAGGCCACCCACGAGCAAAGCATCCTCCAGATTGTAGACCTCCTCAAGCAAGTGAGGCGCTTCCTGGTGATGCCCGTTCGTGTAATCCCCGCTCCGGGCTCTATACCATACGTTCCATTCGTCAAAAGATAACCACAATTGTTTTGGTGACCGCTT
>QHZB01000208.1 GCA_003224525.1 Acidobacteriota bacterium
ATTTCACAGTTCTCAGCATGAGTAATGTGATTTCCAAGTTTCTGAATATGGGTGTGTCGCTCGGCGATTTAATCCGGCGTGCCACGGTCAATCCCGCACACGAAATTCGCCGACCAGAACTGGGAACATTGTCCGTTGGCCGGGAGGCGGACATCGCTGTTTTGGAAGAGTTGCGCGGTCATTTCGGGTACGTTGATTGCGGTTACGCCAAGATGGATGGAACCCTGCGGATCGTGGCGCAAATGACGATTCGCGGGGGGAGAATCCTCTACGACCCTTCGGGCCTCAGCATGGTCCAATGGGAGAAAGCCCGCCCGCAATATTTCAATCTTCCGATGTTACCAGGCTCGCTTCCAGCGACCGCCGACAACTACCCGAGAAATTAAAAAAGGAGGAAGCGTGCCGGAATCTATCAGCCGTCGAAAACTTCTGCGCCAGGGGATTCAAGCTGTCGCCGGAGGCGTCGCTATCGGTCGCGCCTTGCCAGCGAACGCCTCTACGCCTGCTGCCAGCGCCGTAGATTATTACCAGAGACTTGGAGTAACGCCCTTCATCAACGCGGCTGGCACCTACACGATCCTATCCGCTTCAACCATGCCAGATGAGGTGCAAGCGGCCATCGCCTTGGCGGCAAAAAGGCCAGTTCATCTGATGGAGCTACACAAGGCGGCTGGCGAGTACCTGGCCAGGCGTCTACGCTGTGAGGGCGCATTGGTAACTTCCGGTGCTGCCGCTGCAATCAAGCTGGCGACAGCAGCGTCGATTACTCGGGGCAACAAATCTGCGGTTATAAATATTCCCACTGAAATGCAGGGATTAAAGAACGAAGTCATCGTCCAAAAGGCGCATCGCTATGACTACGATCACGCGATTCGAGACTGTGGCGCACGCCTCATCGACGTGGAAACGCTCGATGAATATGAACGAGCCTTCTCGGAACGCACCGTAATGACACAGTTTTTCAATGCCGCCGAGGGAGGCCGGATCAGTAGGGAAGATTGGGTCCGTGTAGCCCACAAGCATGGAGTTCCGTGCTTCAACGATGCGGCGGCCGATGTTCCGCCTATTGCAAATCTCTGGAACTATACGGAGATGGGTTTTGATTTGGTGGCTTTTTCGGGTGGAAAGGGCCTGCGTGGACCGCAATGTAGCGGGTTGCTCTTGGGGAAAAAAGATTTGATCGACGCGGCACAGCTAAACAATTCACCCAACTCAAACACAATAGGTCGCGGGATGAAGGTGGGGAAGGAAGAAATCATTGGTCTGGTTGCTGCCGTGGACTGGTTTCTTGAGCATGACGATGCCGCAATGGAAGCGGAATATCGCAAGCGGGCCGCGCTAATCGCTGAGCGCGTTAAAAGCGTTCCTAGCATAGAAGCAAGAGTTTTTATTCCTCCCGTTGCGAACCATGTCCCGCACCTGCTGATTACCTATGACATGAATCGAATCAAGGTCTCGGCAACTGAGGTGGTAGAAAGGATGCGCGAAGGGACCCCGCGCATTGAACTGAACCCCTCCACAGGCGGAGGCCCCGCCAGCGCAGGTCTGCCGGGAGGCAGCAATGTAATCGTCGTGGGAGTTTGGATGCTGCAACCCGGTGAGGATGAGATCGTAGCGAGGCGTCTAGAAGAAGTCCTGCGGGGTGCAATGAAAAGCTAGCGCCGCTAAGGAGGGACCGTGAAACAGCGAGTGGCGCTGTGGATAGTCCCTCTCCGTTGCTAGGAGTCCTCACGCCAAGGAGGATCAGGACTTTATCGATGCTGTCTCTGACTGGGGCACGAGGTGAAGCGCGGGGAGATTTGGACTGTTGCAGGTGGTAAAAACTACGCAGGAAAGCCCCGTCCCGCTGTGATTCTCCAAGACGACCGTTTCGACATGACGGATTCTGTCACGGTGTGCGCATTCACCACCGACCCAACCGACGCTCCTCTGTTTCGATTGCCCATCGAGCCAAGCCAAGGCAACGGCCTGCGCGCCGTCTGCCAATTGATGATGGATAAGATCACGACCGTTCCAAAGACTAAGATCGGGGTGCGCGTCGGCCGCCTCTCCGACGAGGATATAGTGCGGCTGAATCGTGCGGTTCTAGTCCTCTTGGGCATCGCCGCTCCGGCCGCCGGCGAGCAACTGGAATAGTCGCACAGCGAGGTCGAGAAGCTTGATGCTTATTTTTGAACCCGGCCAACTCGTCAAGTTTTTTTCAGGGCGTAAGGGATTTGGAGTTAGACGACAAGGGCCATAGCGCCCGTGCAGTGGGATTGGCCTTTAGTTCCTCTAAATTGGCAATCTGCTGTCGTTCACGGTCCATCTCCAGGCACACGGAGATGGGGGCACGAGGTCTCGCCTCGGGCGTCACAGTGAAGCACTTGAGGGTAACTTGCGCGCACTCGCAAGTGGGGTTCTGGCAAACGATGGCTTCAAACCGCTAGCTGCGACCAGCGAGTTCGGCTTGCTGTATGAGCAGTTCACCTCTCCACTCGGGGTTGTCGATAACATTGAGCACATTAAATTTCATATATTTGAGTGGCGCTCTCTCCATCCGAATTCCATGACGCGGAAGATCACTTCAATCAGTAAACTCTCCGAGGCCGGCGTCGCGTGGCGCTTGAGCAGCTCTTTCGCCGCTTTCAACTCGGCTTTCGAAGCTTTCGTCCGGACGACTGGTGGTTATTCCCGAAGAGATCCGCAATACTCTGGGGCTCAACGAGGGCGACCAATTTGTCGTCATCGGCGAAGGCGATGCCGTGAACCTCAAGGCAATTAGGCCGCCTAAGATCGACGAATTCCGCGGGCTTCTCAGCCAAGCTCGTGTCGGAAGCGAAAAGAGCTGGCGTCAAGAAGGCGGAGTTGAAAACTGCGATTGCTGGAGTCAGGCGCCGCGAGAAGTGAAGATGAAGGCAATCCTCGATACTGATCTTTTCATTCCGGGTGTTTTCTGGAAGTGTCCCCATTTGAGATTCTGAAAGCTTGGCAGGAACAGCGCTTTCGCTTAAATTGGGATAAAGGCTATTACACCCCGCGGAACTGGCAGACGCGCAAGGCTTAAAGAACAAATTCTCGGGCATTGCAAACAAACGGCCTATTTCAGAAACACGCGACTTTAGCTTACCGAACTACACCGACCCTCATGGCGGTTCCCTAGACCTTCATAGTTCAGAGACGAGTTTTTCGAACGATAGTGAAGGTGGCACCGTAGCCTCAAGCCGCAGAAGGGTGATCATTATACGGCGGCTTACTGCGCCAGAAGAACGGCGTCGTCGGCCAGCAGCGACGACCCAGGAACGTTTTTTTGATAGAGAAGCGGCGTTTGGCTCACTCTTTGTGTTTGCTTTGCCGGTGTGGAAAGATGAGGCTGGCAGAATCCCAAGCGTGTTCGTCGGCGAGGTCAAATTCGCTGGTACCTGCTGAGAGAGGAGCATATGAAACTCAACGGACGACTGCTAGTCGTTGCAATGTCTCTTGTCGTTTCTGTGTTGGTTCCAAGCGGCTTACTGGGGCGGGCACAAGATGCAGAACACGTCACACCCATAAAATCTCCGCCAACGCCACTCCCGGATGAAACTGCAACAGCTGGAGTGACGAAATATTCTTTCATCGCGTATGGGGACACGCGAGGACGCCGAGACGGAATCGCAATTCAGTACGAGCACTCGTTGATTGTGGATTCGATGCTGGAGCAAATCAAGAAGCTCGAGAATACAAAGTACCCCGTACGATTCATTCTGCAGTCAGGGGATGCGGTTGCCCACGGACAGGACGCCAAGGAGTGGAATGTAAGTTTTGTTCCTCTGATCAATCGTCTAACGCTCGAAGGGAGCGTCCACTACTTCTTGGCGCCGGGAAATCACGACGTGTCCTCGGCGACTACGCAGGATGCTCCGGAGCGACAAGCTCCGCTCAAGAACTACTTTGATGCGTTATCAGCGTTGATTCCGCCTGATGGCTCGCCACATCGGCTATCCGGCTATCCGACCTTTGCATTTGGATACGGGAATACTTTCGTGGTCGGATTTGACGCCAATATTGCCGCTGATGAAAAACAGTTCCAGTGGATGAAAGGCCAACTAGAAGCTCTCGATAGAAAGCGGTACGTGAATATCATCGTGTTCTGCCATCAGGCCCCGTTCTCTTCAGGACACCACGGTGGGCCGAAGGTGGAAGAGCAAACGGTCGTCCTCCGGAACAAGTACATGCCACTGTTTCAAACTCATCATGTTCGAGTTGTGTTTTCGGGGCACGAGCACTTGTTTGAGCACTGGATTGAGCACTACACGGATGCGAGTGGAACGCATCGCATGGATTTGGTGGTCTCCGGAGGAGGTGGAGCGCCACTTTACTTCTATACGGGCGAGCCAAATTTGGACGACTACCTGAAGGCGGACGAGGCGAGCAAAGTAAAGCTCGATCACCTGGTGAAGCCGGGTGTGGATAGGGGCTCGAATCCCTTTCACTACTTGATCGTGCGGGTGGATGGCGAGAAGCTCGACCTGCAAGTGGTGGCTGTTGATTGGGGGACGGGATTTCAGCCCTATCGAAGCAACAGTGTCGAATTGACGGATCCCTGACGTCAGAGAACTTAAATAAGGGGAAGCTCCAGTGTGGAATCCGATCGGCGGCAAGACCACCGATCGTAAGAGTTCGCGTGGGTTTAGCTGATTCGTAGCCGCTTCCGGGGCGTGCGGTGCTGGTCTCTTGCAAAAACACTTTGGCTAGTGGTATGCATTGCAACGTGCGAAGGCGCGAGTTCCTCACCATCTCTGCCGCAAGCCTCGGCGGCCTTCTGAGCTATTCACTCGACGGCAAGATCTGCCGTTTCGCTGCGGAGCACAAGCCCATCCGCATTCCCCTCAGATTTTTCTCAAAGACGGAGGCCCTCATCGTCTCTGCCGCAGTCTCCCGCATTTTTCCAAGCGACGATTCCGGTCCCGGCGCACGCGAAGCAGGTGTCGCCATCTACATCGACCGCCAACTCGCCGGCCCTTATGGCCGCGACCGTTACCGTTACACGCAGCCGCCTTTCGAAAACGCTCCTCCCGAATTCGGCTATCAAGGCCAAGCCACGCCTCGCGAAATCTATCGAGACGGGCTAAAAAGTCTGACCGGATTTCATCTTTTACCACCGGAGCGGCAGGACACCGCTCTTCATCAAATCGCATCCACGCACTTCTTCGCGCTTCTCCGTCGTCACACCATCGAAGGCATGTTCGCAGATCCAATCCACGGCGGAAACGCCGGCATGATTGGCTGGCAACTTATTGGTTTCCCTGGCCCCCGAATGAATAATTCAGACGACATCGATAAACATTACGGCGAAGGATTTCGCCCCAAGCCCGCCGGCCTTGCCGAAGTCACTGGCAGCACAATCCGCCCGAGTGAAGACGAGTGATGAAGGCTCTCCCGCACGTAGACGTCGTCATCGTCGGCGCCGGCTGGACCGGCCTACTCACGGCCAAAGAGCTCGGCTCGCGAACCTCGCTCTCCATCGTCGTCCTCGAGCGCGGCGCGGCGCACTCCCCCACCGAATATGCAAACGGCATGGACGAACTCGAGCACTCTATCCATTTTCGCATGATGCAGGACCTATCGCTTGAAACCGTCACCATCCGCCATAGCACCAACGATCGTGCCTATCCTGTCCGCCAGCATGGTTCCTTTCTTCCCGGCACCGGAGTCGGCGGTGCTGGCGAACACTGGAGTGCTGTCTTCCCGCGTTTCCTTCCCGACGCATTCGAACTCTATTCCCGAACCGTCGAAAAATATGGCGCAGCCCGCCTTCCTGAAGATCACGCACTCCGGGACTGGGGAGTCACATACGACGCGCTCGAGCCCTACTACATGCGTGCAGAAAATCTTCTCGGTATCTCCGGCAAGGCGGGGAACATTCGCGGCGAGAAAATCGCGGGTGGCAACATCTTCGAAGGTTGGCGTAGCGCCGAATATCCCACTCCGCCCACCAAAGTCCCGTACTTTTCCGAACTATTCCGCCAAGCCGTAAACTCTCTCGGCCACCATCCTTATCCCGTCCCAGCCGCCACCACCAGCACCCTGTACACCAACCCCGACGGCATCACCCGCCCCGGCTGCACTTATTGCGGCTTTTGCGAAACCTTCGGCTGCATGATCGGCGCAAAATCTCAACCCACCAACACCCTTCTCCCCATCATCAACAAACGCAAAAACGTTTCGATTCGAACCGGTGCCACGGTCCTCCGCATCGTTCACGACTCGTCGCTAAACCGCGGAAAATCACGCGGCGTCACCTATGTTGATTCGAACGGCCAGGAATTCTTCCAGCCCGCTGAGCTAATCTTTCTTGCCTCCTGGACACTCAACAACACGCGCCTTCTGCTCCTCTCCAAAATCGGCGAGGCCTACGATCCCATCACCGGCCGCGGCACCGTCGGCCGCAATCTCACTCACCAAGTCATGCTAACCGCCGCTACCGCCTTCTTCGAAAAACCTCTCAACCGTTTCATGGGTTCCGGCGCCACCGGCATCATGTTTAATGACTTCGATGGCGACGTTTTCGATCACACCAATCTCCCTTTTCTGCGCGGCGGCGCCTTTCGTGGCGTCAGCGCGCGCTCCTTGCCCATCGGCGAATGTGATGTGCTTCCGAAATCAGTGAAAGCTATGTGGGGTTCCGAATGGAAAAAAGCAGTGTTGCACTACTACGATCGCACTGGCCGCATCACCTTCATCGGCGACCACCTTGCGTACAAGAGCAACTACTTGGATCTCGACCCAACTTACAAGGATCATTGGGGCGATCCGCTCCTTCGCCTGACAATCGACTGGCGCGACAACGAACGCAAAATGGCCGAGTTCGCCACGCAAAAGGCGGTAGAGATCGCCCACGCCATGGGCGCAAAAGAAATCAACCCGGGCGTTCCGTTAACCCACTATGATGCCTCGCGCTATCAATCGAGCCATGTCCAAGGTGGCGCCATCATGGGCACCTCGCCCGACCATTCCGTGGTGAACCCTTATCTCCAGCATTGGCAAACCCCGAATCTCTTCATTCTCGGCGCTTCATCCTTCCCCCAAAATGCCGCCGCCAATCCCACACCCACCATCCTCGCCCAAGCTCTCCGCACCGCCGACGCCATCGTGGATCGGTACCTGAAGAACCCCACAGCATTGGTGTGAAACGCAAATTTGGCTTCTCCAGAAAATGAGTTTCCCAACTTCGAGGGGCCTCATCGCTTCGGACTAAGGCTCAAGCAGACGCTGGCGGATCCTAGCGAGGTCGGAATCGGGAAGTTTCACGGCGTCTCGCAGGTAATTGGCGAAAGATCCATAGGTCTCGTCAATCTTATCGAGAGCCCCTTCCAGGGTCTCGGGCCTTGCGGTCATGATGGTTTTCACAGTGGAGAGATCCGGGAGCTCGGGAAAGCCAAAAGCGAGTTGCAGATCGGCAGCGGTACTTTGGATGGCGTCTGGGGCAAGCAAAAATTGGTTGGACAGTAAGTAGTCTTGGACGACCGCTCTGCGGGGAACTCCGAGCGCGGTGAGAAGAATGGCGCTGAAGACGCCAGTGCGGTCTTTACCGGCCGTGCAGTGCTCGACGACAGGAAGATCGCCCGCAGAGATGCGCTGAAGGATTTTGCCGTACTGTCCTGCATACTGCACGGCATACGCGTAGGCACGAACGGAGTCTTTAGTGTGGGCGTTTATAGCAGCGACCCTGCGTTTCAGGTCGTCGGCGGTCGGGCTAGTGATTAGATTCGAGCCGATGGGAACAGAAACGAATTCCGGCGCATTTCCCGGCCAGTGATCGGGTGCCCGTGCGCGCTCGGCTTCCGAGCGGACATCACAGACCAGACGAATCCCTAAGTTCCTAAGATAGTCAGAGTCGCGAGCGGTCAGGTTTACCAAGTGATTTGAGCGGTACACCAAACCCCAGCGGACATAACGCCCATCAGAAGTCCGGTATCCGCCCAAGTCCCGAAAGTTTTTCGCGCCTTCAAGTGGGAGCCTGCGGACAGACACAATCCGCGTGGCTCCGGCGGCGGGCTTCAAATGAAAATAGATGCGGCCGGAGCGCTCGGGGACGAAGACATCGGCGGGCGCTCTAGAAATAGTGAGAACGGCTTTGACGGAATCGATGCGATCGGGCTGCGAGCTGGCAAAAACTTCGACAGGTGCGGCACCCGGAGAAGCCTGAAAATCGATCCGGTAGGCGCCGGGCCTGAGCGGTTCGCAAGTCGGGTCCTCGATGCCTGTGTCAGCCACCGAACTGAATGCAAGCAAAGCGAGAACGGAACCAGCGAAGAGCAGAGGCCGCGCGACAAACAAACGTGCCCGCCGCTTTTTGGAAATTCCTGGTGAAATGCCGCCCCAGCGTCTATTCATTTTTGTGATATCCACCTCGATGCAAATGACCGTAGTCTTTGAATTCGTCCGTGCTTGCCTCGACATACTGACGCTTGAGGAATCCGATAATGGCCTGCGCTGTCCTGAGTCTCCGAATCATGAGAGCGGTCGATCCGTATGCATCCTGCATGTGGATTCGTTATACCACAGCCAGGTAACCTGTAATCAGACTGCTTCTCCTAAGCGGTTAAAAAGATCTGGCGTATGCTTGGCGAAAACACTTGACAATCCGCCGGTGATATTCCTAACGTTTAGCACGAGCGTTCAAGGCGAGCATGGGTTGAACATGTTCCGCGTGATCTCGGCGCTTTCTTCGGCGGATTATTGTTCACTAGCAGGCAGCCAAGTGAATTTTGTCATGAAAACGGGGACAAACAACTTTCACGACAGCGCGTTTGGGTCCCTCCCGAAACTCATTGATTTGAGGCTCGAGCTTTTGTGGATCCGCCCCAGATCACACGCTTCCGTTATGGTCGATACGAGATGACATTTAAGGGATCTATCGAAAAATCAGAGGAGTAACCATGCGAACTTTTCTGGCTTCCCTGTTCGTCTTTGTTTGCTCTTTGTTGCTGTCCACAAATACCGAAGCGCAAATCAACCGGGCCAACCTCAATGGGACCGTGACGGATCCGAGTGGGGGGAGTGTCCCCAACGCGAAAGTCGTGGTCGTCGCAGCCGACACTGGTTTCACAAGGCAGGTCATCACCGGCGAGAGTGGCGTTTACTCCATCACTAGCCTGCCAACAGGGCAGTACGATCTCACGGTCTCTCACGAAGGATTCAAGACCTTCGAGGAGAAGGGCATAAGGCTTTCCGTTGGGGAGACACGCACCGTAAACGCGCAGCTCCAGGTAGGCACGAGCACAACGCTTGTCAAAGTGGACGCTTCAGCTCAGACGCTCGAGACGAACAATGCCGAGATCGCAACAGTGATCCGATCAGAACAAGTGAGCGATATCCCCATTAACGGGCGCGACTGGGCCACCCTGATGACGCTCGCCCCGGGCGCCGTCAACATCGGTGGGGGCGGCCAGCGGGACCTGCGATTCGTCGGGCGAGGCATAGACGACAGCAACTACACCTTCGATGGAATCGATGCCACCGGTGTCCAGGAACAAAGCCAGAAGGCGGGTGCGCGCTTGGCCATTTCGCTGGAATCGATCGCGGAGTTCCGCGTGAGTTCCTCGGTCTACACCGCGGATCAGGGCGGTTCAGCGGGGGCCCAAATCAGCGTCGTATCGAAGACGGGGACGGACGTGTTTCACGGCTCGGCCTTCGAGTTCTTGCGCAACAACGTATTCGACGCACGCTCGCCCTTCGATGTAAGCGTGCCGCCGTTCCGACTGAACCAATTCGGCGGCAACATGGGCGGGCCAATTAAGAAGGGCCGTACTTTCTTCTACGCCGATTACGAAGGCCTCCGGCAGAGCCTGAACACAACCGTGATCGGGTTTGTGCCGAACGCCGCGTATCGGGCCAGCGTGGCGGCGACTTCGCCCGTTCTCCAAAAATTCCTCGCTTCCTGGCCCGTTGGCCAGACGCCCGTCGATTCCATAACCGATCAATGGACTTCGACGGGGGTGAACTCTCAGCGCGAGGATAGCGGGATGTTCCGATTGGATCACAGGTTCAACGACAGAACTTCGCTGTTCGGCCGCTACAGCATCGACGACGCCAACATCAACCAACCGTTGGACACGCTCGGTGGCCGGGATAACCCTCGCATCCGCCCCAGCAATATCGCTATCCAGTTAAACCACGTCTTCTCGCCGACGCTGGTCAACGAGTTCAGAGTAGGAATGAACCGCTCCGCCTTGCATCATTACCAGTTTGGAACTTCTCCCCTCTCGACCGACAACGGTGAGTCAGGCACTGTGGCGGTGAACGTGTCCGTCTTCGATAGCCCTAGTACAGATTCCCTCGACACGGAGGTCGGCACCACGATTGACGAATATGACGACCTCACCATTGTTAGGGGACGCCACACCATTAAGATGGGGATAAGCGTCGAGCGTCATCGACTTAACAACTCGAGTGGGGGAATTGCTTCCGGGACACTCACATACAGTAGCCCGCAGGATTTCGTCAACAATGTTCTTGATGACTATTTTTTCGTTGGGCAGTTGACGCTCGGTGGCAACCGGCGCACCTATATCATGCCTTACGTGCAGGATACTTATAAGGTGCGCTCCAACCTCACCCTGACCTACGGATTGCGATGGGAGCATTACACCGTCCTTAAAGAGGTGCTTGGGCGGCAGGCCGTCGTGAAGGTTTCATGCGGAGGCTTTTGCCCGAAGGGCACGCCGCTCTATTCGCCGTACTACAAGGATTTCGCCCCGCGCTTGGGCTTGTCCTGGCTGCCCGGGGGACCCGCAGGGAAAACAGTTATCCGCACGGGGTTCGGGATGTACTTTGAGCCGGACCAGATGGACGACTTCAGCGACGGGCACGAGAGTACGGCTGAACGATTTGACGTTTCATCATCGAGCGTGCCAAACCTCTCGTGGCCGGTTTTTCAGTCCCAGCTCCCCGCCCCATCATTCTCGCCAAAAGCTTGGGACCCGAATCGCAAGGACGGATACTTCGAAAACTGGGACTTGGCGGTCCAGCGGATGCTCCCGCATGCCTTTTTGGCCCAGGTTGCTTACGACGGCAGCGAGGGACATAGGCTGTTCTCCGCCACGCGGGCCAATCTCATAGATCCATTGACGGGAACTCGTCCGTTGCCTGAGTTCGGTCCCTACAACCTGAAAGCTAACCTCGGTAACAGCAACTTCCACTCGCTTCTGCTATCCGTGAAGCGTCCCCTCACCAGTGGATGGTTGTGGGAGACGCATTACATGTGGTCGCACGCCTTGTCTGACAACGGGTTCGGAGCCGGCGAGTATCCGCACATTCAAAACATGTCCTGCATCAAATGTGACTATAGCGACTCGGCGATTGACGTTCGCCACACGCTCTCAATCAATTCGATCTACGAGCTTCCACTTGGCCCGGGCAGGCGTTTCTTGAATGCTGGCGGGATCGCGGGAAAGCTGCTGGGCGGCTGGAATCTCAGTGGGATTGCGGCGGCCACGAGCGGTCGCGCGATTGACATCGTAATAAGCCGGTCCGCGAGTAACCTGCCCGACGGCAACAGTAGAAATCAGCGGCCGGACCTCGTCCCCGGCATGTCCATTTACCCCGCGCAACAGACCATCAATAACTGGTTCAATCCAGCGGCGTTCGCCGTGCCCGCTGTTGGCAAGTGGGGGAACCTGGGCAGGTACGTTGGACGTGGACCTGGATATTATGAAATCGACATGGCCCTCGAGAAGGAGACGCGCGTTACCGAACGGCTGGCCGTGAAGTTTGGAGCCGAGGCGTTTAACCTGCTCAACCATCCGATCTACGGGAATCCGGCGTCCAATGTCTCGTCGGCTAGCTTCGGGGTAATCACCACCCAGCTGAACGATGGCGCTACCGGGACCGGCACGTCCCGGCGCATTCAACTAATGATGCGTCTGCTGTTCTGAGCGGCGTACAACCGCGCGTGTGCCTAGCTCATGGCCTAAACTTCATGCGGTGCGGCTTGAGCCTGAACAACGAAGCGTTCGGCTCCTATAACGCAAGCCCGCAGTGTATGGTCCCAGCACGAACATCATCGGCTTAGGATCGCGGCCAGATTCCGCCGGTCAGCGGTGCGCGAGAAATAAGAAATAAGGATGCCCCAGAAAGTGGAATAATTACGAGCGGGAATGGCAGTTGGGCTTTAGCATGGACAAAAGACAGTTCCTCAAGCTGTTCTCCACGATGGCTGCAGGACCCTTAGTCTCGCCGCTCTTTGCCCGGCTTCCAGACACGAAAATGAAAAACTGGCCCGGCAATTTCGAATACGGCACCGAAAATTTGTACCGCGGACTCTGTTGAAGAGGTGAAGGATTTTGTCAAAAGGCAAGCCAAATTTAAGGTACTTGGCACCGGCCATTGCTTCAACAAAATAGCCGACAGCACAAACCAATTTCTATCCTTGAAGTCCATCGACGAGATGGTTGCGTTGAACGCTGAAGAGCACACAGTGAGCGGCTGCCGCATTTCCGCATGGGCTTTACCCCAAGCGCGGGGAAGGAGCTGCGCACCCGGCTCCGGCTTACCCATATGGGCATTCTCGGAATGCTGTGAGAATCCATTTTTTGTATATAAAAAACAACTTGACCAGCACCATCAAAAGCGCCTATAAGCTGATCGCGATTTGATCAATGAATGTTTAATTTGCAATACTCTTGTGGAAATTTTCTGAACGTCCGTAGGCATAACATGAGCGATTTCGGGCTGGAAGACGTAAGTATCAGAATCATTGGTGACGGTAGCGCGCTCCGCACCAGTGTCCGAGTTTCGGAGGACTCTCCGAATCTTAATAACCATTGCCCGCTTCTGTGCGGTAACAGAGCGTGCGCTTTTCTACTCCGGTTCGGCCACGTGGAGATTATATGAAGAGACTTCCTGCTCTTCTTTTCTTGCTTTGCTTCCCAGCCGCAACCATACTTGGGCAAAGATACGAGCCGAATTGGGATTCAATTGACCAACGTCCAACCCCTGAGTGGTTTAGCGAAGCGCGTTTTGGCATCTTTATTCATTGGGGCACCTATTCTGTACCGGCTTATGCTCCTGTCATTCCCGGCAAGCTCGCCTACGCCGAGTGGTACTGGCACGCGATGACTAATGGCAGATACGATCCAAAAGCGAATGATCTCGAGAGGGGTACCTGGGCGTTCCATCAAAAATTGTATGGTACCGATTTCGTTTACCAGAACTTTGCGTTGCAATTCAAAGCTGAGCTCTTTGATCCCGATCACTGGGCCGACGTTCTTGCCGGCTCCGGAGCGAAATACGTTGTCCTAACCTCCAAACATCACGAGGGATTTGCCCTGTGGCCAAGCAATGAAGCTTCCGCCACATGGGGACGCCCCTGGAATGCGGTCGAGATCGGTCCGAAGCGGGATTTGTTAGGTGACCTTACCGACGCCGTTCGCCGCAAAGGCTTGCGCATGGGCTATTACTATTCATTGTACGAGTGGTACAACCCCCTCTGGCTTTACAACAAGCCGCGGTACGTGACCGAGCACATGTTCCCACAATTCAAGGATATGGTCACGCGCTACAAACCTTCGGTCATCTTCAGCGACGGCGAGTGGGAGATGTCCTCTGCCGACTGGCATTCTCCTGAACTGCTCGCATGGCTTTTCAATGACTCGCCCGCCAAAGATGAAGTAGTGATCAACGATCGGTGGGGCAGCGATACCCGGCACAAGCACGGCGGCTACTGGACGACCGAATATACCGCGGGCATGAGCGGGATCGACCATCCCTGGGAAGAGAACCGTGGCATGGGCGTGAGCTACGGCTACAACCGCGCCGAGGACGTCAGCGTCTATCACACCGGCCGTGAATTGGTTTTTATCCTGGTCGATACCGTGAGCCGCGGCGGTAACCTGCTGCTCGACATTGGCCCCAACACGGATGGAACTATCCCAGTCATTATGGAGCAACGGCTCAAAGAAATCGGCGACTGGATGAAGATCAACGGCGAAGCCATCTATGGCGCCAAACCGTGGAAAAATACGCGGCAATGGACGGCTGGCGAAGTGCCCAAGATCGAATACAACAAGGAATTCTCATCCGCGTACGATGTCACTAAGTTGATCGAGAAGCCTTCGGGCGGCAAAGCGTCTATCGAGGCGTTCTTTACCGCGAAAGGTAACGATATTTACGCAATCCTGCCGCACTGGCTAGGCCATAGCCTCGTCATTAAAGACCTGAACGCTGCCAAATCAGTCGCCCTGCTGGGCTCGCCGACACTAGTGAAGTTCAAGGCGATGAAATCAGGCCTCGCCATCGAGCTGCCAGATCTTCCTGACGATCTGAGAGCCGAGCCTGCTTGGGCGTTGAAGATCACCCTGAAGTAATCTTCGGGTGATAGAGGGAATTAGTCGCCGAACTCCCCCAAGGTCTTGCCTAATCCGAAATGCTAGATCGGGTCAAGAGGCATTGGCGGGGAGCGGAGAGCCTTCGTGCCACCTATGGAAGTGCACACTCCTGGATGGAGCGCCTCCCCCCGCGGTCCCTGAGATTGAACCCAAGGCGTTGAGGTTTTTTTCCATTTTGAAGGCCTTCGTGCATAGCGATGTCACTATCTCGCTTGCCACGAGGCAATTCCAGAGGTTACGCTCTTTGTTCGGAACCGCGAATCTTCCGCCACAAATCACTGGAACAAAAGAAGATGCGGCGACATGGCGGCTCCTGCGCGTTCTCCTGACCCATGACTGCACGGACAACTGAATTGTCACCCATCGTCACCTTAAGGGACCTCTTCGATGACCAATCGGACCGGGCCGAGCAAACCAGAAGGCAAAGGCTGCAAGTTCTCCATGTCTTGAGGCGCGAAGCGTTCCCCATACCTGTTGTTCAGTAACCTATAGTTTCGCAGGGAACGTCCCGCCAGCCAATTTATGGCCAGATTTTCGACGGTAATCTTTAAATGATTATCTCCAGGACGCAGCGCTCCTGAAATCTCCAGCTCGTAAGGAGGCTTCCAAATCGAACCTCGAGGCTGGCCATTCACGACTACTTGCGCGGCCTCACGAACGGGGCTTTCCAACCAGGCTCGCATTCGCGGATGACCATGCTGAGGCCGCTCGACAACGATTCCCGGTCCGAAGTCGAGGTACACGCGAACCCTCGAATTCAAGATCTTTGGGGAAACGTCAAAGTTTTTTTCGTAGACCGCATCTCCAGAATAGAACCGCGTCTCTTCCTCGTCCGCCCATGGGTGCACTCTATCCATATGAACTGTTCGACGGAGATTGGGAAACGTCACTGTCCAATCCCGTTCCAGATCGAGTATTTCCCCAGCCGGTCCCGAGACGGATCTCCTTGTCTTGGATTGATCAGTGGCCGAGGAATTGCCGGTTCGAAACACTATGACCCGTGACTCGTAAGGCTGCAAATTCAGTTCGACCGAAGAGTTTGCGCTAATCTGTGAGGCATTTCCTGAAGAAGGGTCCCACCATTCTGCATGCGGTTGCGACGCGCGAAATGTAGCGTTCGTGGAAATGGGATGGTTGCTCGTATTTGCGAGAAAATAGAGGTCCCCAAAGGACAATTTGCGATGAACGAAGCCAATTTCCGGTGCGTGAGGAGAAGTAGTGAAGTCCGGTTTGAGGGAATGTGCCAAGGTATTCCTAAGCTGCTTTTCGTCCGAAACAAAAAGGCCTTTTCCGGGTGTTGCGTGGAACAATTCCTCTGAGATTTCTCGCTCCTGGGGAGTGTCTGTTTCCGCCTCCTCGAGGCCCGGCGCGCGCGAGGGAAGATTTCTTGTGGCCATCACAATGCCGCCATTACGCGCGTAGGTCTCGATTTGACGATAGGTCGCTAGGGGCAATCGCTCAACACCGGGCAAGATCAGCACCGGATAGGGAATTCCTGATTTGGCGATCGTCTCGCAATCGATAAAATCGAAGTTGAATCCCGCGTCAAGGATTTGCGGAATGACCTCCGGCCCCAGCAACCGCTCCATCGATTCGCTCACGGAAACTTTCCCCGGCGTGAATTGCGCCCAGGCATCATCCGTGGGCAAAAGAAGCGCGACATCATTCGCCGGCCCGCCCTGGCGGAGCACATAGCTAACCCTTTGCAGATACTGCGTGACCTGCGGCATGACCGGCCACCACGGATTGTGGTCATTGAGAGCCGCGGCTGCGTAAAAAGCCCATCCCGGCTCGCCAGCCTCTTTTGGCGAATATGGCCAACCGTGCCCAATCAACTGATTGACTCCTTGCAGAAAAAACAAGTCGGCTTCCACTTTCATGTCCAGCGGTGTTGCCCGAAAAGCGGGGGAATGCAACCATGTCCAGGTCTCCGCCGAGGTGACGCTCCTTCCCTGAAGATGGCTCGCGGATGAGGCCCAACGAGTCGTTGAGAAACCCCGCCATTCTGGGCCTTCGCCTTCCGGTAGATCAACCAAGGAATTACTAGAAAGCGTGACGGCGGGGATACCGTATGTCTGAGAGCGGAAAAGCGTCTTGTGTTGCGCCGCCCATTCTCGAACTGAAGTGAGATAGCGCTCATTCATCAGTTCGGTGAGTGTTCTTCCCCAATCGTGGCGGATGTCCGCAGTCTTCGGACCAATGTCCCGAACAAGAGCGGGCAAATACGGCGTTAAATCGTAACCACGGCGCCGGCGAAATTGTTGCAGGAGGTCACCAGTCCAGTCCGAACCATACACTTCCAGGCTGTCGCTGAAGACGGAATAAGGAGGAGCGTCGCCAAAGGCTTCCATCAAGCGGTCTCCTACGGCGTGAAGATGATTCTCGATTGCCCCGCGGTCAAAGTGATCGAGGACGAACCCTTCGGCGCCAAAGGCGGGCCGCTTGACCATCATCCCTGTCCGGCTCGAGATGAAGAACAGGAGGACGTGCGGGCCGATAAGCTTCCCTGGGACGCGAAGCCGGACATTTTGAATCTCGAAGACCTGCCGCGCCTCGGATGCGGAAAAGTTCTTCGGTTCGCCGGGCGCCAGGAACGCAGCGATCAACTCCTCTCCAGCACCGATGCTGGGGACGGCTATCGAATGTGCTCCCCGCGGCACAGTCGTCATTACAATTCGCAGTGCACCTGCCGCCTGCGTTATGGGGATGTGCGGCCCGCCAAAAGGCCAGCCGCTTCCGAGTGTCACATCCATGCGCAGGCCGAGTCTGCGTGTCTCGTCCGCCGCAAAGCGCAGATCATCGATAAATTCATCGGAGAGATAGGGGAAGTTGTGGAAGCCGCGGACAGGATCGTCGAGTTCAAGCGGGTAGACGGGCTGAACTTCAACTCCCCCGATTCCCCCTTCCTTCATCTTGCCAAGTTCCCGCGCGAGTTCCGGCTTTGTCACCGCAGGCCCGAACCACCACCAGCGCATCAGGATGCGGCTGTCGTCAGGAGGGTTCGCGAAGTTTTGACGCAACGTCTCCCATTCGGCTGCAGGCCCGGTTTGCCTGGCCGCATGCACAAAGAGAACTCCAACAATCGGTAGCAGGGCCGGCAATCTGCGAAGTGTTTTCAATTGGCTGCTCTACCAATGCATTTTAAATCCAAGTTGTAGAATTCTCGGGTCGAATGCGCTGGGAACGAAGCCGGGCGTGGTCGCGCCAATCTGTCGACCAAAGTTGGACGAGTTGATACCCGCCGTTGTGCCAGGGCCTCCAATGCTCGGATTGAAGTGATTGATAGCGTTAAAAGCTTCGAATCGAAATTCAATCTGCTTCTGGTCGTGGATCGGGAAGACCCGGGTAATGGCCATATCCACGCTGAACGTCCCTGGTGAACGTAAGAAGTCGCGGCCAACGCTTCCGAAACCGAAAGTGCTGCTGGGAATGGTCGCGAAAGCGGCCTTGTTGAACACCACATAACACTGTGTGGTCCCCGTTGTATTGCAGGGCTGCCACTGGTTGATGTAAATCGGTTGCCCGGGAACTATGTTGGGCCGGTCGTTGCCTTCACCGGTGGCGGAAGTGTCCGTCCCTGTTCGAACGTCAATGGGCCAGCCGCTCTGCGCGCGAATTGCCGGTGCGAATTGCCATCCGCCCAAGAGCCAACGAACTGCTCCCTCTCCGTGGAATGGGCTGGCTGCAACCACCGTCGCATTAAAGATGTGCGTGATATCAAAGTTGCAGACGGCATAGTCAGCCCGCGGGTTGTTTTGTATCTGGAAGTACGTGCCCCGCAGGTCTCCGTTGAAATCCCCAATGCTCATGCATTTCGAATAGGTGTAGTTGGTATGGAGTGAAAAGCCTTTGCGGAAGCGATGCTTCAAGCTGGCGAGCAAACCGTGGTAAGTCGAAAAGCCGCTGTCGAATGCCAGGTCGAGTATCCCAATGAGCCCAGGATTCTGTGGCGCGCTCGCTCCGCCGGCCGTGAGTGTTAAGAAGCGGCGAGGCGTCTCATTAGCGGCGCTACCTTGGCAAGTGCCTCCCGGCGCAGCCGAGCAGGCAGCCGGCGTAGCCTGCGGCGAGTTGAAGTCGTAAGACAAGGGAACGTGGACGCTTCGATTGCCCAAGTAAGAAAAGGAAACCGCCCAATCACCAAAGAACTGTCGCTCCCAGCTCAGATTCCATTGCTGCATGTACATGGGCTTCATGTCTGGCGGGAAGGAAACCCAGAACGAGCCCCCGGGGAAGATGGCTCCACTGCCAGGGAATGGGTTCTGATTTGCGTTTGAAGACCCGCAACCCGTTGCCCTCGAATAGTTCAGCCACGGGTTTGAGAACGTGCCACACCCGCTGGAATTGTCAATCTGGTTGACGACCGGAGGATTCGACGTCAGGCGTTGCGAGTACCATGCCATCGCGGAATCGTAGAAGATTCCGTACCCGGCGCGTATGCTCTGCTTGCCGTTTCCCGTCGGGTCCCACGCAATGCCAAAGCGCGGCGCAAAATTCGGCAAGTGGTTGTTGGTGAATGCCGCTGGAACGCCCGGGTCTCCAAAAAACAGCATGCCGGCAGGAGCATTGGGATACACCGCACTGTGAACATTTTGCTGAAATGCGTTCATATTGAAAATGCTTCCGCGGCGAAATACGTCCGAGGGCCACAGCGTCGGTTCCCACCTCAAGCCGGCCGTTAATGTAATCCTGCTGCTGAGGCGAAACGTATCCTGTCCGTAAAAGCTCGGAATGGTTGAGCGATAGGCCACCTGCTGCGCGCGACTCTGCGTAAAACCGCTGTACCTGCCGATTAGAAAGTCCGCGAGGCCGTCACCGGTGAACGTTCCATTCCATGTAAACGTTCCGTTTTCATCGTAGCCCGTGAGCGTATTGTTTTGTGTCCGGATCACAAGGGCGCCGAAGGCAGAGTGATGGCGTCCGCGAATCCAATCAACGTCATCCGCTTCCGTCCAAGTATTCACATTGAAATGGCCCGGGGCGCACGTACCGCACCCGAGACCAAAGTAGCCGCTGATCGAAGTGAGCAGAAAATTGGAGATTTCCACGTACATGTTGCTTCCAAGGGTTGTGGCGTTGATGTCGCCTGGATTCACGCCGCGATTGTCACGGCGGCGCGATGCGGTCACGTGAAACGAGTTGACCAGGTTTCGCGAGATGGAATAGTTGTCGCCGATCGTAAGGCTTTGCGCCCGTTCCCCGTTGCCGGGTGTCTGCGTCAAGATGAGATTGTGGATATCGAACGGCGGCGGAGCCTGGAAGTCATCAATGAAATAACGTCCGTAGAGATTGTGCTTGCTGCTGAACGCGTAGTCTACACGTCCGATTTCCTGGTTTTCGTTGTCAATGGCGGGCAAAGCGTAGTTCAGCAACCCGCAAGGGTCGGTCGAGAGGGGAACGTATCCTGCACTGAACACTTTAACGGAAGCCGGGTCAAAAGAGGTTGGGTTGGCCTGATTTCCTGAGAATGGGGCCTTCAACGTTCTGCCCGAAGTTGTCCCGGTACAGCCAGGCGATTCGAGAGCGGTAAAATCGCCGGCAAGCGCTGCCGCAGTCGCCGTGTGTGTCGTTGCTGTCGCCACGGAGTGTTGGCGAGTGCCTTGATAACCTGCAAAGAAAAACAACTTATCCGGGATGATCTTCCCGCCGACCACTCCACCAAACTGATTGCGTAGCAGATTGTCGCGCTTGGCGCCGCTCGCAGTGAGGAAGCTATGCGGCGCGGCGTTAAGCACACCACCCCGGTAGAACTCGAATGCTGCGCCGTGAAGACTGTTCGTTCCGGACTTCGTGACTAGGTTCACGACACCGCCCGGGTGCAGTCCGTTTCGCGCGGGCAACGAGCTTGTTTCCACGCTGAATTCCTGAAGCGCATCGGGAAACGGGAAGGGCAAATTGACATTCGAAAAGGTGTCGTTGTTGTCCCCGCCGTCGAGCAAATAGTTTGTTCCGTTGGCCTGCCCCCCCGCTACGGAGATCGTGACCGAGCTGTAAAAGTTCTTGCTGCCGACTTCGTCGCCCCCCGGTGCGCTCATCGACGCGCCCGAAATCAGAACGAGTTGCGTCACATAGCGGCCGTTCAAGGGCAGTTCGGAGATGCGCTGCGATTCCACGACATTGGAGACCGAAGCATTCTCAGCTTGGATCATGCTGGCGGCTGCAGTCACCTCCACCGTTTCCGAGACCGAACCGACCGAGAGAACAGCGTTGAGCGTTACGTGGTCGTTCACCTGCAGCACAATTCCCGTTTGGCTGTAGCTCTTGAACCCCTCTTTCTTGACCTCGAGCTGGTAGGATCCAACGGGTAGGCCAGGCAGAACGTACCGTCCTTGTTCGTCGGTGGTCGCCGTGTGGGCAATGTTTCGCTGCGTCTCAAGCAGTTTGATCGCGACGCCCGGCACTGCGGCTCCCGAGCCGTCAGTTACTCGCCCGGACACCTGAGCGACGTTTACCTGCTGCGCTCTGGCATTCGGGGACCAGAGGACAAGCAATGCAGCGTATCCGGCCACACAAATCGCTCGATAGAGAGTCGTACGGCACATTATTGATCTCCTTTTGGCGAACACACGAACTTGCCGCTCCGTCGGGAGGCAGAACAACCCCAAGCGCGGGATTTGACGTCATTTCGCCTCTAAGCGCAACTAGAAATACTTCTTCCAACGGGACCATTGCCCGATCTGGCAAGGCGCCCTCAGGCGGCTCGAAAAAATCCGCCATCTCCCGTTGCCAGCGTTCATGCACTTCTCGTTTGGCCATCTCGGCGCGAGCAGGGTCGAAATCCGCGGTTTTCAGATTCCCGACGAGAAGGCCGTCGGGCCGGAGGAACAGCGAGTAGTTGCTGCAACCGGTTTCGCGTAATGCCGCTCGCATTTCCGGCCACACGACACGCTGCCGCTGTTTGTAGTCCTCGAGACCTTCTGGCTTCACTCGCAGCACAAAACAAACGCGTTTCATGAAATCCTCAACTATCGCAGGAACGCTTCAGTCAACCCGCCGTCCACGGGAATGACATGACCGGTCGTCTTAGAGCTTTGGTCGCTTGTCAGCCATACTGTGGCATTCGCGCAGTCTTCCGGAAGAATCGATCGCTTCGTTAGCGTGCGCTGGGCGTAAAACCACCTTCCCCTTCTCGCAAACTCGCCAAGTACACTGAGCAACTTGCCGTCATCACTAGCAGTGTTTCGATTTCCCGGACGATTTCGTTTTGAAGGTCGGTTTGGAGCCTCCTTTTTCGGCCGCCTCTCGGGAAGCTGCCTGGGACCGTTCCAGTTGGGCATCCGCCCATTGTTCACAAGCCTCCCGATACTGCTCCACCTGCTCCCGAAACTTATGCCCTTGCTCGATTTGCTTCCGCGCCAGCTCGGCTTGTTCCGGACTTAAATACCGGGAGTGGGTTTTGCCTGCCATCGGCCGGGTCCAGCTGTAATAAGGGCCGTGACGCGCTTGGGGATCCTCTTGGCAGGGGCAGCTTGCTTTACCGCATTTCATGGTGCGCTCGGAGACGGACCCCCGGCGCATCGGTTTAGGCTGAGACAAAACTACGGCCAGCTCACGTACGGACGAAGGTACCTCAGGAGGAATCTTCATGGATCTATCCTACGGCATATATTATCGTAGGGAAAGATAAAAAAAGGACGGACTTTAGCCTAGCACCCTACGTCGTGAGCCCGATGCCTACGGCCACCCTTACCAGTTCGGTACCTGAGGCGCTATTACGAAAGATTTGGATGTCACGTGCGAAACTGCGCTGATGAGTGTTCAGGGCGCGTAACCGGGGCCGCGGAGCACCCTTCCCGGATGTGCACCGGTCATTTTGCCTCCCTCGATGACGGGGACGCCGTTGACCAGGACATAGTCCATTCCTTGCGAAAGTTGATTGGGATTGTCGAAGGTGGCGAGGTCGCGGACCGTGGCGGGATTGAAGATCACGACATCGGCCCACATGCCTGTGCGGAGAAGGCCGCGGCCTTCGAGCCTCAGGCGTTGAGCAGGCAGGGAAGAAAATTTGCGGATGGCGTCTTCGAGAGTGAGTTTGTGCTCTTCGCGAACGTATTTGCGCAGGATGCGAGGGAAAGTCCCGTAGGCGCGGGGATGCGAGTGTTCTCGACCGAGAATTCCTTCGGGTGAAACGCCGGAGGAGTCATTGTCAAACGAAACCCAAGGTTGCTGAAGCGCCAAAACTACATCCGGCTCGGACATGCCAAAGGCGGCAATGCCGGTGCTTGCATCGTCCTGGATCAGAAAATCAAAGATGGTGTCCATGGGGTCTTCGTTCCAAAGCTTGGCAACTTCCGCGAGAGTCTTGCCCTGAAGAGGCAAGAGCTTGGGATTCAGGACCGAGGCGATGAGAACGGATTCGGGACCCGAGATTTGCTGCCACTCGTTTTCCCAATCATCTGAAGGAGTAAGCATGTCTTTGCGGATGCGCTCGCGCGCACCGGGGTCTTTGAGGCGCTCGAGCAGTTTGGCTTTGCCGCCATCGTGGGCCCACGGCGGGATGAACGCAGAGAGGCCGTTGCCCCAAGCCGTATAAGCGTAGGTGTCGGCGGCGATGTCGACGCCTTGAGCGCGCGCGGAGTCGATTTTCGCGACGACTTCGGGCATGTGCCCCCAGGAAGCCTTGCCGGCAACTTTCAGGTGCCAGATTTCTACGGGTATATGCGCCTCGCGTGCGATTCGAATGAGTTCGTCGATAGATTGCAAGATGGCTGTACTCTCACTGCGCATGTGCGTGGCATAGATGCCGCCGAAGCGGGAGGCTTCAGCGGCAAGCGCGATCAATTCTTCGGTCTTGGCGTAGGGAGCAGGCGGATATTCGAGAGAAGTGGAGACACCGACGGCGCCGTCGAGCATGGCCTGGCGGACGAGTTCTTTCATCTGCTCGAGCTGCGCAGGCTTGGGTTGTACATCGTCGTCGCCGAGGACCATGCGGCGGACGCGGGTGGCGCCGACGTAATCGGCGACATTGATGCCGATGCCTTGTTTTTCAAGGCGAGCAAAGTATTGGCGAAGGGTTCGCCAGTCGGCTTGCACGTGGAGCTGATCGAAGGCGCCTTGATCGGTACGGAGAATGGCGTCATTGAGCGGAGCGATGCATTCCCCTTCGCCGGTGATCTCCGTGGTGATGCCCTGATAGATTTTCGATGGCAAACGCGGATCGACGAGAACGGTGAGTTCGGACTGACCAAGCATATCAATAAAGCCGGGGGCGACAACGAGACCGTGAGCGTCGATGGTGCGCGTGCGAGGTGTTGCGGCGAGGTTGCCGATTGCGGCGATTCTTCCTTCGCGAATCCCGATGTCACCGGAATACCAAGGCGAACCAGTGCCGTCTATGATTTGGCCATTGGTGATGACAATGTCGAACGCCGCGGGCAACCCGGCTTTCACTGGAAGAATAATCAGCGAAAAAAGGAGGGTGAGGGTTGCGGCCTTCCCTTGGGTGCAAATGGCATGTCTCATGAATCTGCTCCAGTTGCGCGTGAGGGCGAGAGCGGAAGCATCCATCTGGCATTTCCATTTTGACTTCCGGGCCGACCGATAACGTACACCCACCCTCGTCAGTATGTAATGCTCCAGCCAGGTTTTTGAGGGCGGCAAAATCTCAAAGCCAAAGACTGACGCTTCTCCCACCCATTCCTCAAACACTTTTCCTTCTCCAGTTTCGCTCAGCACCGAAATCTGTTTCCGTCTACGGATCGTCTAGTTGACCATTGTAAATCAATTTAGTGGAGGTACTCGGGGTCGAGTGTGAACTTGCTGTGCACCGCGAAGCCGGCCCCCCGCAAGGTGAATTCCGCCGCATCCAGCCCGGGGCCGAGCAGAGGAGCGCCGTCGAGGGTCCGCGGAAAGAAGAAATGGACGGAGGAGCTCGTGCCAGTTCCGGTGAACTCGATTTCAAGGGGGGCAACGGTGCCACGGCGGGTTTTGAGCGTCGCACGCAAGTCTGGGCTTCTCGCCGGTGTGACCGCGAAGGGCTCGAACCCAACGAAGCCGGGCTGCTCGAGTTTCACCGTGATAACGTAGCGATCCGCCGGAAGCCGCGGCGCCTGCGCCTGAAACGCGGCGAGAGCACGCTCGCCGAGTTCCTCAAGGCGCGCAAATGCCTGGTTCACCGGGGCGGCCGATTCCCAGCGCACGAGGAAGGCGGTGGAGGGCGAAAGCCGCGGCGCCGCATCCGGCTGCCGGGAGGAATCAACAGGTGCTTCGATTCGCCCTTTCTGCAAGCAGTTCCCGTTTTGATCGATGGCATCGGGGTCGCAGTGCATCGTGCCCGTGGGGAGGCTGTAGCTCGCTTGATTCTCTCGCCGGAGGAACACCACAACTTCCACCTTCGCCCAAGGCGAGTGTCGCACCAGCTTCAGGGCTTCTGCATGAGACCACTGCGCGGGAGGCTTCTGCCTCCAGAAATCGTCCGCGCGGGCGAATGGAGACAGTCCAAAAAACAGGGTCACCATTGGGAGAATCGTTCGGAATGCCGCCGGAAGCAGCGCGGCGCGGCGCCCATGTACCCCGCGTGCATAAATTAATCTGTGTATCGTCGTCTTGCCTGAAACTCGCATTCTTCCGCTAGCCCGACTGTTTTGACTTTATCAGTCTTCTTCCGTCTCCAACAACTTTTCTCTCAGTCTGGATCGCCCCGCCGCTCTCACTGGAGACGGCCCTTCGAAGAGAGCCGCATTCGATCTTAGGCAACAAGAAGACGAATAGCCGGTGTACGCGGAATGGTTCTGGTCCGCAAACGGCGGTGCGGGCAACGAGAGACAAGGTTCTGGACGAATTTTCACCTACTCGGAAGTTATTGTCGGACCCGAGCCGCTGCAGGCCTTGCCTTAGACGCTGTCGGATTACCGCAACGCTTGTCAAAGCGCAGGGCGGAGCGGAAACCGTCTCCCCGGGCCGCGCCTAAAGATCGGTCAGAATTCGGCCAATTGAGGATTCACAAAACTGCGCTGTCCCATTTGTGAAATTATCGAGATTTCAGTTGACAAAAACTCCGTCCGGCATAGAATTTTAGCTAATTACGCGGTCTTTGGACGGGGTGCTACATTTTGCCAAAAGGGTGGGGTCCAATGCCTAAGTCTTATTCATTGCGGTTTTCCTGTTCACTCATCCTGATTCTTGGTTGTGCGCTTGGTCTGCCTGCGCAAATTATCACCGGTGAAATCACCGGCACGGTGACGGATCCGTCCGGGGCGGCTGTGCCCGGGGCGACGGTCACCGCGACGTGCACCGCGACGAACGCATCGCGTACCTCCACGACCAGCGACTCGGGGAGTTACGTCCTGTCGAACCTTCCGCCGTGCTTGTATAACCTGAATGTTTCGGCACAAGGGTTCAAGACCTCCCTTAGCAGCGGGGACGTCGCAGTCGGCATTACCATCAAGAAAGATTTCGCCCTCCAGGTGGGTCAGAAGGCGGAAACGATAATGGTTGAGGCGGCCACGCCTCTGGTGGACTACGCGCCAGGCGTGAACACCGACGTGGACACCAAGGCCATCCTGGATCTGCCCACCGAAGGCCGCGACTTCAAATCCATTCTCGGCCTCACACCGGGCGTGCAGCGCTCCCCGGGCGGGGGCTTTATGGACGTTAGCATCAATGGACAACGGACGAGCACCAACAACTATATGATCGACGGCGTCCCCAATAACGACCGCTTTTATGGCAACGAGCTGGTCGGCCAGCCCGGACTCCTGGGGGTTCCTTCGGCACTTCTCGGCAACGACTCGATTGGGGAATATACGATCCAGCAATTGCCTACCGCTGAGAACGGTGTCAAGGGCGGGGCGGCCATCAACGTGACGTTGAAGAGCGGTACCAATGGCTTCCACGGCACGGCCTTCTATTTTGGCGACTATGACTGGCTGAACGCAAACAACTTTTTCTCGTCCACGAGGACGGCCTACCACAATCATAATTACGGGGGCACGTTGAGCGGTCCCATTATCAAGGACCGAACCTTTTTCTTTATCAACTTCGAAGCGCAACGAAACAAGTCACTCGCTCCTTACAACGTGATCCTGCCGACCCAGGGCGACCTCCAGGTAGTGCAAAACTTTTTCAACTGCACGCCCGGGAACACAGCCTCTTGCCAGATTGACCCCGTGACCATGAATCCTATCGTCACCAATACGAATAATCTGCCGATGAACTCTGCAGGCTTGGCCTTGTTGAAGTATTACCCATGCTCAGACGGGGCAGGCGGCACTGTCCAGTGTACTCCCGCGGCAGCCAGCGCCAGTGTGCAACCCGGAGGGTTTACGCAAACCGTGTTGCTTCCCGACATCAACACGCTTCCCGGCAGCTTCATTGTCAAGATTGACCACAAGCTGAACAACAAAATGAGTCTCTCGGGCCGCTATCTTTATGCGGACAGCGTGCAGTCTGGCCCCGCGTTCGGCTACACGATTCCCCCAGCAAAAGGAAGCGGCCTGGGCGCAGACGGATTTAACAGCATTGTGCCCACGCGGGTGCAGTTTGCCGGCGGCAATTGGATCTACAACATTGCTGCCAACAAGATCCTCGATGTGCGCTTCAGCTGGTCGCGCTTCTCCCAGATCCTGGCGCCAAATAACAAGGTTGATCCTCTGAGCCTGGGCGTCGACACCGGTCCGCTGAGCCCTCTCGACTTCGGCGTGCCGCCTGTTTATGCCAGCAGTGTGACGTATGGAAACATCGGCGGCATCCAGGGCTACCCGCTCAGCACGCGCCCCACGCAGACCTACGATGTTTCGGCCCATGCTACCTGGATCAAAGGCAACCACACCTTCAAATTCGGTGGTAACTATCAGCGCGGGTCGACGGGCAGCCTGCGGAATCGCGCCCGGACGGGCCTGTTCAGCTTCCAGGGTGACAACCAGTATACCCTCACGCCGCCTCCCCCTACGACGCCGCCGACGCCCCCGCCCCCGCCAATTGTAATCCCCGGCTACGACGTTGTCCTCACGCAATTGCTCCTTGGCCGGATGGACCGGGCTGCGCGCTCTTTCGGCGACACTTCACGTCAAATCTACCAACCCTCTCTGGGACTCTTTTTCCAGGATGAGTGGAAGGTGACGCCTCGCGTGACGGTCAGCTACGGCATGCGCTGGGACCTGAACGGAGCGCTTGGTGAAGCCGGCAATCGTGGCTCCAATTTTTTCTCCAACAAGGGTCTAGTCCAGTTAGGCAAAGGAATTTCCCGTCTTTATAACTTGGACATGCATGATTTTGGCCCACGCGCCGGACTGGCCTGGGATATCTTCGGCAACGGCAAGACCTCTTTCCGAGTTGGTTACTCCATGGCCTACGACGTCGCTAATTTTGCCGCCATCCTCGCGCCTTACCTCTATCAGGGTGCGCGCGCTGGCGCCTTTACCAATTCCGACTTAGGGGTCTTTTCGGTCACCGCCGATGGGAACGAGGATGTGGGCACGAACCTATCGACTCTTTTCGAAGCATTTGGGCCCAATACGTGCTACAACCCTGCGGTCAACACCGGGTCTCCCGACTGGGTTTGCATCGGCCCGCAACCGGGAGGCTCGAACCCGACCACGCCTTTCCAAACCTATGGCGCCAATCCTACGGGCACCCCGCCCTTCAGCGCATTCGGGACCGTTTCTCCCTTGCGGACGCCAAGAATCCAATACTACAACGCCACCATCCAGCATGAACTGTTCCCGAATAATGTCCTCACGGTCAGCTACGTCGGCGCTCATGGCACGAACATGCTCCTGAACCGCCAACTGAATTTACGTCCGATCGGTTGCTGGGACGACAACAATCCCGACAATCCCGGCCAGCAGAAAGGGCCGGCCGGTACCATATTCAACACAACTACTCTCAATTGCAGCCGGCCGCTTGACTCGGTCTTCCAGACTGGCGGTGTGCCTACATTCAAGTACGTTAACCAACTCACTAACGGCGGCTTTTCACGCTACAACTCTATGCAAGTCAGCTACCGGCAGCGCAATTGGCACGGGCTGAACTCCATCGTCAACTTCACCTGGTCGAACTGCATCGACACCAATTCCGTCAATCGGGGTGGCAGCTCGACGTTGCCGATCCGTGAAAACCCGTTCGACCCCTCAAGTAACCAGGGCCCGTGCGATACTGATATCCGGCGGAACTTCAACACGGGTATCGGGTACGACTTCCCGAAATGGAGCGCAGTGGGCCGCTTGGGAGACGGCTGGCAGATTGGGAGCGTCGCCACCTACGCCAGCGGGCGGCCGTGGACAGCGCTGCTCTCGAGCCGCGCGGATAATTCCGGGCAGGACCTCACCTACCAGAGACCAGACTGCATCGGAAAGCCCACCTACCAGTTTAGCGATCCGAACCACCCCACTATTACGAATGGGCCCGCGGTCTTTGCCATTCCGGCCGACGGAACCATCGGGACCTGCGGCCGCAACGCCTTCCGCGGTCCGCATATCGTCCAGTGGGATTTCAACCTGAACAAGACCACCAAGATCACGGAAAGGATCAGCCTCCAGGTCCGCTTCGAGATCTTCAACCTGTTGAACCATCCTAATTTCAACACGTTACCGGCTGGCGTCACGCTCTCCGCAAGCAAGTTGGATCCGCTCAATTATCCGACCACCAGCTTCTCCACGTACTCGCAAACGCCAGACGTCTCCTCGGGCAATCCCTTCCTCTCCCAGGGCGGCCCGCGGGCTGGGCAGATCGGGGCCAAGATCATTTTCTGATCTTCGGCTCCAGACTTTGGTTCCGAAAAAGGAGTCTGCTACAATGCAGACTCCTTTTTCATTTATGCGGCGCGCTTGCATCCTTTGCCTCTTCCTTCTGTTACCCGCGCTCGCCGCGGCAGCCGCAGACCAGCCCAACGTTATCCTGATCACGTTGGATACGGTCCGAGCTGACCGCATGGGCTTTCTCGGCTCAAAGCATGGTTTAACGCCGCAACTGGATGCGCTGGCAAGTCAGGGCGTGGTGTTCGAGCGTGCCTACTCCCAGGCGCCCATCACGCCGGTCTCTCACGCGACCATACTCACCGGGACTTTTCCGCAGTACCACGGCATCCGCAATTTCGGCGATCGCCTGCCTCCAAGCGTCCCCTTTCTACCCGATATTCTTCACGCCCAGGGCTACCACACGGGGGCCTTCGTCGGCAGCATCATCCTCGACCCGAAAAACGGGTTTGCCTCCGGATTCGAACACGGCTTCGATGTCTACAACGCAGGCTTTCACCGGCAGAAAACCGGGGAGCGCCGCGAAGCTTCCATGCAGCGCCGCGGCGAGGTGACCCTGGGACACGTGCTCGAATGGCTCGGCCAGCAGAAGGGCAAACCGTTTTTCCTGTGGTTTCACCTGTGGGACGCGCACGACCCCTACAATCCACCCGAGCCGTTCCGCAGCCGGTTTCCGAACGCCCCTTACAACGCGGGTATCGCCTACGTGGATGCCACTGTAGGGAAGCTGCTTGACTACTTGCGGAACCAGGGGCTGTATGACAATGCGCTAATCGCCGTCGCCGCCGATCACGGCGAATCCCTGGGCGACCACGGCGAACTGACCCACAGTATTTTCCTTTACGACGCTACCATCCACGTGCCCCTGCTCCTCAAACTTCCCGGCAATCGTTTTGCCGGCCAGCGTGTCAATGCCGCGGCGAGCTTGGTGGATCTGGCGCCAACCCTTCTCGAAGCGCTGGGGCAGACGCCGCCTCCGGCCATGCAGGGCCGTTCGCTCCTCTCTCTGATTGGAAACCGGCACCCTGGAAACCGTCTTTCTTTTGCCACCGGCGACCACTCCGAACGCTCCTTTGGGTGGAGCGCGCTTGTTTCCCTGCGCATTGGCAACCAGCTTTACGTGCGCGCGCCATTGCCCGAGCTTTACGATCTGGCCTCAGACCCTGGCGCGAAGATAAACCTCTATCCGGGCAACCGCGCCGCCGCCGTGCGCCTCGCAATCCAGGTGGATAATTTCGTGAAGCACAGCAGCACTGGGGCACCTCAGGCCTTGCAGGACGGACTTGACGAAAAGAGCAGGGAAAAGCTCTCCGCGCTGGGCTACGTGGCCTCTGGAAAGACCAGCCCGCCCACAAGCATTGACCCCAAGGACCGCATCGATGTGGCCAACGATATGCACGATGCCAGCCTGGCCATCGAAGAGGGAAAGGAAGCTACCGTCATCCCGCTGCTGCTGCGCGTGGTGGCCAAAGACCCGCAAATCCAGGCGGCGCAGTATTACCTGGGCATCGCCTACTCGCGGAAGGGCAACTTTGCCAAAGCCATTCCTCCCCTGCGCAAAGCCGTCGAGCTGCGGCCGGATGCGATGATGGCGCAGTACGAGCTGGCCATCTGCCTCTACGAAACCGGCGATCTGAATACTGCTGCCACGTATTTCGAAATCTTGGTGGAAAACCGGCCCGATTGGAGCGACGCCCGCTATTCTTTGGCCTCCGTTTATGCCCGTACCGGACGGCCTCAGGAAGCAGCCAAAAACCTGCTCGTAGTCCTCCAGGGAGAGCCGGACCATTACCGCGCAAACCTGCTTCTGGGGCGCATGCTGTTTCTGAACGGCACTTTCACCGAGGCCCTGCCCTACCTGGAAAAGGCCGCAGCGGTACAAACGGATTCCGGCGAGGCGCATTCCTTCCTGGCGGATGAATACGAGAAGCTAGGCCGCGCCGCGGATGCCGCGCGCGAGCGCGCCGAAGCCGCCCGGCTGAAGACCTCCACTCGATAACGGAAGGATAAACAAAAAAGTCGTTGATATCATCACGAAACCGTGGGGAAGGGGCCCTGCCGCGCTGACCTGCTCTCCATTCCAGCGGTTTCCAGCGGGCCTTTGCTGGACAGCCGCGATTCGCAACTATATACTCAACTTTTTGAAACTGCGGGGTGTCCTATGGTTCTCAAAAAATTTCCTTTGCTGCTATCTATTCTTTTGCTGGCCCTTCCTGTCTTTGGCCAGCAGCAAAGCAGTTCCAAGCCAAAACCTCGTGTCATCGTCGTTGGCGTCAATGGCATGGAGTTGGACATCATCCGACCGCTGCTCCTGCAAGGCCAGATGCCGAATTTGTCGAGTGTGATCGGGAGAGGCGCCTACGGAAAACTCCGCACGGTCTCCGCGCCCAATTGCCCGCGAGTGTACAGCACACTGTTTACGAGCACGAATCCGGAGGAGCACGGCGTAACGGGATTTATCGTTGGCGGGATCACTGCCAACACCAACATGCTGAAGGAAGAGCCGGTGTGGTCGATGCTATCGAAAAGCGGGATCACCGTGGGCATGGCCAACGTCCCGGCTACTTTCCCGGTCATGCCCGTGAACGGGTACATGATCAGCGGGATGCTGACGCGCGGCAAGAACTGCGAAGACGGCGTGCTTTGCGCACCCAAGCTGAGCGAAGTGATGGGCGGCGACGCCGTCTATCCCAAGAGCATGCAAGCCGAACTGCTGAAAAATGTCGGCGACTTCTATATTGACTGCGAGCGGATGCCGGCGGCGGCGGATCTGAAGGGTCACGAAACGGAGCTCATCGACAAGTGGCTTGGCAAGGTGCAGCTCATTCGCGAGCAGCAGACCAAGCTTTTCGATTATCTGCTGACTACGCACCCCACGGAGTTCACATTCTTGGCGCAATCGTGCGAAGACCGCACCGGGCACTGGCTTTACCCCATCACGCCTTTCAATGTCGGCTACAATCCGAGCATCAACAGCGTCCGGATTGATGCCTTCCCGGACCAGTACGTCGCTTTCGACAAGGTGCTTGGCTCGATCCTGAAGCATGTTGACGAAAACACTTACTTGATTATCTTCTCCGACCATGGGATCAAGCCCCTGCGCGAGTTCGAAGAGAAAGATCCCCACGCGCACATGGACCACGAGAAGACCACGCCGGTTATCGCCAAGCACGATTTTGCCGATGGCGATGATGTCCCCGGCTCGTTCTTCGCCATGGGCCCCGGCATCAAGCATGACCTTCGGCTGATGGGTTTGGGAGCCAGCGTGTATGACGTGGCACCGACCCTATTGCACATCTATGGCCTCGAGCAGCCGAAGCAGATGCGGGGACGCATTCTGACTGAAATCTTCGAGAGCCCCGACAATAAGGTGGCCGTGAAGAAGTAACTCGTTCGAATCTTCCCGCCAGAAAGAGGAACTTGCTTTGATCCCATCGACCGGCCGCTCATTGCGGCCGTTTCGATTTTTGTAGCGCCCTGGCCCTCGATTCAGCCCGTTGCGCGTCTTGCCGCCGCTCAAGCCCAGCATAAGCCTCCGCGAGCACCTCGAACATTGTTGCATCGCTGCTCGAAGAACCAGCAACCGGCTCAAGCAGCTCCACCGCATCGGCAAACTTTTTCTGGCGGATCAGTGCCTTCGCAAGATCGATCTGTGCTTCGAAACTTCCGGGCTGCAAGAGTACAGCGTCTACAAACTGGTCCTCTGCCGCTTTCGAATCGTTCAAACCCAGATAAACTCGCCCGAGTGAGAGCCGCGCTGCAAATTGGTGAGGGTTCAACTTCAGGCTTGCCTGCAGGGCGTCTCTCGCGCCGGGCAGATCGCCGCTCAATTCCAGCGCTCTGCCGTATTCGAACGCATCCATCGCATCGTTCGGGCGCGCGTCTTGAGCCCGTCGCAAATAGCCAGCGGCTTTGGCGTAATTCCCTGAAGCCATCTCAAGCCGGCCCAGTTGTCTAAGAGCGATCGCAGAAGATTCGTCCCATTGCAGCACCTTCTCCAAGGCTACTCGAGCCTTACCTGGCTTTCCGTCTTCTGACGCCATCATCGCCGTGTGCAGCAGATTCTGCTCCTCAATCTTGTCCTTGGGATCGGGCAACAACGAGGGTTCGGGAACATCCGTAGCGCTCCGAGCGTCGGCTGAGCCCAAATACCCGAGCGCATGCAGTTCATCGATGGTGCTCGCAGAGACAGCGGCGGGCGAAGTTTTTCCTGGCGCTGGTGATTTGGCGCTAAACTCCGCGAGCACTCTGCGCAGTTTCTGAACCGTGCCATCCCAGGGCTCGTAATGGTTGAGCGATTCGCCAGGGTCGGCATGGAGATCGTAGAATTCCGGTTTCGGCGCCTCGACAAACTTGAAGCCTTCCATTCGAACCGATCGCAGCGGGGCCCATCCAAACCGCAGCGGATAATCGGATTCACCGAAAACGATCCGGGGAGTCGCCTCGATCCCGTTAAGGAAGGGCTCCAGAGAATCGCCGTCCAGATTTGCCGGAGCAGCAACGCCAAGCAAGTTCAGAATCGTGGGCATGATATCTGTTGTGCGAACCTGCACGTCAACCGTCCTGCCCGCCTCGCTTTCATTCGGCAACTTCACAATCAATGGAACGTGGGTCGTCGAATCGTAGAGAAAGAGGCCATGAGTATCTTCGTGATGTTCGCCCAGTCCTTCTCCGTGATCTCCCACCACAACAATTATTGCTCCCTCATACCATCCTTTTTTCTTGAGGTAAGCAAGGAAGTGACTCAACGCCGAATCCGCGTAGGCAATTTCTCCGTCATAGAGCCGGTCCTGGTAAACTTCGGAATACGGCGGAGGCGGCTCGTACGGATCGTGGGGATCGTAGAAGTGCACCCAAACGAAGTGTGCAGCAGTCGGGTGCGCGTTGAGCCACGATTCTGCGCGTTGCTCTACTTCCATACCTCGGCGCTCGAGGCGTCCCCACCGGGACTTGGTTGTCGTACGCTCTGGGAAGTTATCGTAGAACTCGAAGCCACGATCCAGACCTGGCGCTAGATTCTTGCTGTCGAGGATCACGGAGCCTATGAATGCCGCAGTGCGGTAGCCCCCCTTCGTGAGTAATTCTGCCAGCGTGGGATATATAGCTGCCAAAGGGACGCCGAAGTCGCTGACTCCGTGAGAGCTCGGCAAATGCCCAGTCATAATACTCGTGTGCGAGCTATTAGTGATGGGGCTGGGTGTGAATGCCTGAGTGAAGCGGACTCCTTGCTTTGCTAACAGATCTAGCGCGGGAGTTCGGATTCGGTCGTACCCATAGCAGTGAACGTGGTCGGCACGCAGAGTATCGATGGTAATGAGAAAAACGCCAGGACGGGATGCCTTGTCCGGTACGGGCTCGCGGGCGACGCTAGTACCAACCGCTAAATGGCAGCAGAGGAGAACAAAAAAGATCCGCATAGCATCGAGCGTATCACAGCCCGCGTTTTCGACAGCTTCTATGCTTCTCCAACGCTGTGATTTAATCGTCGTTCGCCGCACCCGATAGTATCCTCATAACTCTACCTTTTTTTCACGCCTCCTTTTGAAGCCGCACCTCTTCGTCGCCTTCGGCGACCCCGTGATACACTCCGCTCGCTCAAAGAGAGGCAAATTCTCCCAAACGGAGGCGTGCGATGATTCGATGGCTAGTGGGGATCGCGGCCCTACTCAGCACTTTGGCGGCTGCGGCGCTCTCCACCGACTCGGCCGCCCCCGACACTCCCGAACCCGGTTCCGTCGAAGCGATCGCGAAAGCCACCGGCGATCCGCGTTTCCTTTCTCCTTGGGTTTCTTATCTTCCCCAAGCGCACGGTGTTCCTTCGCCACTTGCCTTTTTTGGCCGCATCCCCGGTGCCCCAGGCGAATTCGTCGACACTGCGAAAGCGCACGCCTACTGCCGCGCACTTGCCACCGCGTCACCTCGCGTTCGCATTTTTTCCATGGGCCGCAGCGAAGAGGGCCGTGAGATATTAATGGTCGCCGTCGCCGATGAAGCCGGCATCCGCGACCTCGACCGCCTCAAAGCCGCAACCGCATCCCTCGCCGACCCTCGCACCGTCACGCCGGCCGCTGCTGAAGCGCTCATCGCTACCTCCCGCCCGATCTACTACTTCAATGCTGGCTTGCACGCCGATGAAACCGGCTCTGCGGAAGCCGTCCTCGAACTCGCCTATCGTCTCGCGGTCTCGGACCAGCCAAACATCCGACGCATCCGCGAACAACTCGTCGTCCTCATCAATCCCGTTTCGAATCCCGATGGCCGCGACAAAATGGTGGAGTGGTTCTATCGCTACCTCAAGGGTAAGACCAATCGGGCTACCTCCCCCCGCCAGTCTCCGCCGTACTGGTCCAAATACGCCTTCGTCGATATAAATCGCGACACCCATCAGCAAACTCACGAAACCACTAGGGCCGTTCACCGCATGTTTCACGAATGGCATCCCACGGTAGTCCACGATCTTCATGAAGGCTCGCCGCTCATGATGACCTGGAACGGTACCGGTCCTTACAACCCCAACATCGATCCCATCACCTACACGGAATTTCTCGAGCTCAGCTTTCACGAAGTCCAAACTATGACCGCCTTCGGCATGCCCGGCGTTTCCACTTGGAATTTCGGCGAAGCCTTCAGCCATCTCTATCTTGATTCCGTGGCCATGAATCACAATAGCATCGGTCGCGGCTATGAAACTCTCGGTAACGGCACCGCAGAGACCTTGCATTACTCTCTCCGTCCCTCACAAACCTCTATGGAGTGGTACCGCCCGGCTCCTCCTCCCGCCGAGTTTGACTGGTCGGAACGCGACAACCTCAACTACACCGAAACCGGCGCGCTTGCCGCCCTTGACTTTTCCGCTCGGAACTCCAAAGAAATGCTTCGCAATTTCTACAAGAAAAGCTGGGACTCCTGGCGCAAGGGACTCGACGAACCTCCCTACGCCTATCTCATTCCGGAAGATCAGGGCGATCGCAAGCGGGTTGCCGATATGGTGGGCCGTCTTCTCGCGCAACGCATCGAGGTCGCTCGCGCCCAAAACGCCATCACTCTCAAAGAGGGCAACTTCGCGGCCGGCACCTATGTCGTCCGTCTCGATCAGCCCTACCGCAATTACGCCGTCGATCTCCTGTCGCCTCAGGTATTTCCCAAGGACAAAGGCGAACCCTACGATGATGTCTCCTGGGAGTTTCCCGCGAATTTCCATCTTGCCGCCATCCCCACCGCGGACGCCTCCATTCGATCCGCGGCACTCACACCTCTGAAAGAGACGCCACGGCCGGCGGGCGCCGTTTCTGGGGAAGGTCCCGCGTTTCTGCTGAAAGATACCGGCCAGGAGAGTCTTTTCGCGGCCCGCTATCGGCTCGCTACCTTCGATGTGGAAATCGCCGAGCACCCATTCAAAGTGGGCGGCGTCGACTTTCCTGCCGGCTCCTGGTTTTTGCCCGCCAGGGACGGCCTGGCCGGCGCGATTCGTTCTGTCGCCACCGAGCTTGGCCTGGACTTCGTCAGCACTTCTGCTTCTCCCGGCGTTTCGCATCACGCTGCGAGCGTTCCGCGCATCGGCGTTTGGGTGCCCT
>QHZB01000126.1 GCA_003224525.1 Acidobacteriota bacterium
GCCGTGAATACGTTCCCGGGCCTTGTACACACCGCCCGTCACATCACGAAAGTGAGTTGTACTAGAAGTCGCCGCGCTAACCGCAAGGAGGCAGGCGCCCAAGGTATGACCCATGATTGGGGTGAAGTCGTAACAAGGTAGCCGTAGGAGAACCTGCGGCTGGATCACCTCCTTTCTAAAGTAGTCGTGGCTCCACCCGCTATGGTGTGCGGGTCATGCCACGCATTGCATCCCTAAGCCCTCACGAGCCGCGGGGATGCACGCTTCGAGTTACTCTCACTACCCTTCTTCGGCTCCGGCTGAAGTCACGGTCGATTCGGGCAGATTCTGGCAGATCATGTCGTGTCAAAGAGAAAAGATAATTTTGTGAGTGCCTCCGGGCCGCTGAGAAATCAGCGGCCTTTTTTGTTGTTATCGGTTTTCCTCATACTTCGGATTGCGACCGGATGAGCAAAGCGAAGATCATTAGCGGTGTGGTCAAGACACGTGCCGTGGCACCAGCGCGGCAAGTGGCGGACCGACATTTTCAAGGCAGTCCTTGCCGAGCGTCGTCTCACCGTGTGTCGATTTATCTTAAAGAATGGCCCCACCGTTCCAGTTCCGGCGGGTGAGATGCGCACAGTTCTTCTCGGGAGGGAAGAGCATTATAGCGGTCAGATTTCGTTCAAGAGTCACCGCAACACGGCTATCATGCGCGCACTCGGCTTTTCCAGTTTCACTCTAACCGATACTCTCGACGAATTGAAAACGATGATCCGCGACGCCGTTTCCTGCCATTTCGACGCCACCGAAAAACCAAGCCTCATGCGCCTTCACATGCTCACGGATGAGGTCATTCTGGCTTGAAGCTTCTCGCGACGGCAGCGGTGAAGAACTCGTTCGATCCTTTGCCTCGTCTTGGCTACTTACTTTCAGCCATAAATATGGCACAATAAATGCATGCGCACGAGTGTCGACATTCCCGACGCGCTCTACCGCGAGCTGAAGTCTAAAGCGGCGCGCGAAAAGCGCTCGGTAAAGGAACTCATTCTGCGAGGCGTTGAAGTGGAACTCCGCCCGCGCTCCAAAAAGCGCACCCGGCGCGTCACTTTCCCGCTTGTTCCCTCAAAGAAGCCAGGTACGCTCGACATCGACAATGCCAAGATCTACGAGATCATTTCTTTTCCCTGATATCAACGTCTGGCTCGCTCTCTCTTATCAGCGCCATATCCACTATCCGTCCGCACGCGGTTGGTTCGAGCGGCTCGAGGACAATTCACACGTCTGTTTTTGCCGCTTCACCCAGCTCGGACTATTGCGGCTACTGACCACCGGTGCTGTCATGGGCGAGGACAAAGTCTTCTAGTCAGACAGAAGCTTGGGTAGTCTACGACCGGTGGATTCAAGACGACCGCGTATCCTTTGTCGAGGAATCTTCCACGCTCGAAGCGCGTTTCCGCGCGCTTACCCAGGACGAACGTCCTGCGACCAAGGATTGGGCCGACTCATATCTCTACGCCTTCGCCGAAACCGCCGACCTTCACCTTGTCACCTTCGATCCGGCGATGCGTCAAAAGGGCACAAACGTCTTGCTACTTCAATAGGTGGACAGGCAACTTGGCCGACTGCTTGGCCGGTGCCGGTGCCCGTCGCACCAATTCCTGTATCGCGGGGAGGTCAGTAACCCTCAGGTCGAGGGTACAGCTTCACTTCCGGCATCGGGAAATCCTTGCGATTGTCGGTAAACAACAGGCATTTGCGCTCCATGGCGATCGCCGCCACCACCGTATCAGCAAGAGTCAACGTGCGGCTTTTCTGCCTCCACTCATTTTTCAGCTTCCCGGCCAGCCGTGCGCCGGAGCCGGTCAAATCGTGGCATTCCAGTTCTCCCAGGAATGCTTCTGTTGGGGCGGTTTCGCCAGGTCGCATCCCAGCGTACACTTCCGCAATGTTAAGGGCCGTAGTGGAGAGGGTATGGCCGGCTCGCACAAGCTCGGCGAGGAGTTCGCGGCGGCCGTTTCGGCGGCGCAGAACGTCGATCAAAACGGATGTATCCAGAAGCAGTTTCACGTTCGTGAACGGCCGCGCTTCGCTTGGCGGCATGCCTTGCCACGCCGGTCATCGCTTTCCTTACGCAGCTCTTCTACCCAGGCCGCCGAACCGCCGCTCATCTCCGGGTGATCACCGTCTTCCCAAGCCGGTTCGTCATTCTCCAGGAATTGCAATAGTTTTCTGCGCTTCACCTCTTCTTGCGCGGTTTCCACCAGGAAGGCGCTACGCCCGCGCGGGCCTACCATCCTGTCGATGTCCCGGAGCAGAGCCTGCGGCAGGAGGATGTGAGTTCTTTGCCGTTTCATAGTCCCTCTTGGTGATGTGCTTAACAAGTGTGCCATAGATGTGTGCCGTCCGACCAGCGGGAACAGCAACCTGCTGAGCGAATCATCGCTGCCGCCCTTCCCCCTAGAGCGCCCAATTCCCCCCGGCCGGGCCAATCCATGGGATCCCGCACATTTCATGATGGTCCAGGGGGGCACCAAAGTGTCTCAAAAGGAACAGACGGGCTTTTACTGAAACTCCTAGACTTCCTTCTGCGCGGGAGTTCTTCTCACCGGGGACATCAGCTATCTCTGCGACATGGATTCGCTTGATTGTCCCGCTCGGTAAGGAAGGAGATGTAGGCACGCTTGGATTACTCGCCGTGGTTTGATTGTTCTTTGGTTGCTTGGGTCTCTCGCGTTTCACGTAAGCGCCGGTATGATTCACATCCTGCTCGTCGTGGGTATAGTGCTTCTATTTCATCAGGGGCGGTACCAGAACAGCAAGGGTGGTCGCCGGGCGCCCCCATCGGGGAATGCCAGCACTGCTAGGGACGAGTTCCATTTTTGTGTCTGTCGTTGAAGGTATGGTTTGGGCCTAAGGACGATGAAACAAATCCGCGAAAACAGAGGAGTGCGTGTCTTTCCACTCCTCAAAATCAAAAAGGAGAGAACTTCATGAAAAATAAATGGCTGCTGAGTGCGGTCGCCGTATCCACTCTGTTGTTGGTTCCGGCGATTGGTTACGCCCAGGACAAAGGCGCCGAAGTCCGCACCTTGACGGGCTGTTTGTCTAAAGCCGAGGGCGCTCACGAGTACAAGCTGACGACCGAGAATGGCTCCACCTGGGAGCTCCACACCAAGACACTCAAACTTTCTCCTCACGCCGGCCACACCGTAACCGTGACCGGCAAAGTGCGAGCGGCCGCCATGCACGAGACCAAAGAAAAAGTCAAAGATGAAACGAAAGACATGGACAAGGGTGCCACCGAACATGGCCAGCTCAATGTGACAAACATCAGCATGGTCAGCGATAGCTGCAAGAAGTAACGACGGCGGTCTAGAGAAACCGTTACGAGGCAAAGCTCGGAGCCTATCCTTTGCGCTCTTCGCGAAGGGTGGGCTTCTCCGGCGGGGAATACTGCTCGCTTTTGCAGTGACAGGAAGAATGCTCCTTCGGGGCTTTGGCTGAAGTCACGGCAGGTTCGCATGGATTCTCTGCAGAACGTGGCGTGTCAAGACATAAGATAGTTTTGTGAATGCCTCCGGGCCGCTGAGAAATCAGCGGCCCTTTTTGTTTTGTGATGGGGTTGGATTCTCTGAAGTTCTTTTTCGAATTTGAACGCCGAAACCGGATAGAACCGGAACGCACTCACACTCCACAATCACTTGCCTGCAGAGCTGCACATGCCGGTGTGAATCTGAAGAAGGATGTGAGGAACAATTCATGCTGCCCATTCGCATCGTGGCCATTGCAACCGAAGTCGCGGAAGCGGTCCGCGCCACCCTCCGTGCGCCTGTTTATGGATTCCCCGCGCACGCGGAGGTGGCCACCGACGCTGCCCCGTGCCGTCACTGCCTGCGCGCATTCGTCGCGGGCGAAGACCGCAGAATTCTCTTTACTTATGATCGCTTCGCCGGCGTCGAATCGCTTCCCCAGCCCGGCCCAGTCTATGTTCACGCGGAAGCTTGCGCGCGTTATTCGGAGGACGCCGGGTTTCCGGAGGAGCTTCGCGGGAGCCCGCGCACGGTCGAGGCCTACGCGCGCGGCCGCCGCCTGCTGGCCCAGGAATACGTGGCGGACGGGGAATTCGAGCCGGCCATCGAAAAACTGCTCGCCCATCCCAACGTCGACTATCTACAGGTCAACAGCACCACGGCGGGCTGTTTCACCTTCCGCATTGAGCGTGATCCCCCTCAATGAGCGACGCCCGTGGGGATTCAGGGAATCACCCATTTCTCAATCTCCGTCCATTGCCGCACTTTGCTTCTTCTCATCATAGGTTTGCGGTTGGACCGGCCCTGGGGGTGTCGTCTCAGTCTCCAGTGAACCGACCGATTGCAAACCAATCATCTTGGGAGTACGCTCGGGCGAGCCCACCCCTCCCAGGTTCTCTGCCAATCGTTTTGTGCGGCAGGGTCGATCTCCGCGGTTGCCGGATCGCAAGGATCCGGAGGAGGAGGAACTTAATGTCAGCCGATAACAAGGCCCTCGTTCGGCGCCTCTATGAAGAAGTCTGGAACAAACGCCGGCTCGAACTAGTCGACGAAATCATCTCCCCCAGCCACGCTCTTCACGATCCCAACCTCACCGATTCCTCGGTTGGTCCCGACGCTTATAGACGCCAAGTCTCGCGCTTTATCGTTGGCATTCCTGATCTGCGCTTCACGATTGAAGATATCGTTGACGAAAAGGAAAAGGTGGCCGTCGCTTGGACAATTTCCGGCACTCACACCGGCGAATTCATGGGAATTCCCGCCACAAACAAGAAAGTGTACGTGGAAGGAATCACCATCAATCACATCGTCGATGGAAAGATCATGGATTCCTACATCAGCTGGGACACTTTCGGCATGATGCAGCAGCTCGGCGTCGTCCCGGCCCTTGGACAAACGAAGAGCTTTACTGCTCGCTGATCCCTGATTCCGAAGGTCGGAGGAATTGCGGTTTTTCGATTCGAACCATTGAATCTTTCGATTAGTTTTCCCATGAATTCTGAAGCGATGGCTTTCCATCAGTTGTAACATGGAGATCGTAGTCGAACGAAAGGAGCGGGTATGCCCAGGACGGGGAAAAGTTCTTCGCCAACAATAACGAAGCCGCACACCGCCGGGATCCATCCGACAACGGAAGAGATCGCCTTGCGCGCCTATCAGATTTTTTTGGAGCGCGGTGGTGCGCCCGGAAATGCGCTCGAGGACTGGACTCGCGCCGAGCGTGAGCTGCTCGAGAACGGCAACAAACCTCGCCGCAAGCCGGCGCCAAAATCGCTCGCTGCTTATAATTAAGATCGCGTGGCCAAAGCCACCGGCGATTTTCTTCAGCCAGCAGCACTCGCCTGCAAACTCCGCGGGCCTTGCCTTTTTGTGCCTCATTCAAGCTGCGCCACGCAATTCGTCTATGACTCTAAAGCTGAGTTGATGGCAGTCGCAAACCAGCTTGAAAAAGTTGCGCCGGGCGGCGCATCGACCCCCTAAGACGGATTTGCTTGGCCTTCGCTCTGCTTTCATCGCGAGGGTCTCACAGCCGTTTCACGTGAGCGGAGAGCCATTCCCGGATCTGCCGGATGCGGAATTCCCCTTTGCCGATGGATGCAGTGATGAACCTGTGTGCCGCGAAAGGTTCGACTTCCAAATAATGGCCGTTGACACGCAGAAACGTGTCCGTCGCCGCGAAACTGATTCTCTTGTTGCCGTCGAGGAAGGCATGGTTATTGGCGAGAGATTCCATCAGCGCGGCGGCTTCATGAATCAAATCGTCGTGGTATCCGCTCTGCGGGCGAAAGATGGCAGCTTCCAAGAGCCCCCTGTCCCGAAGCCCATGAATTCCACCAAACTCCTCGACGAGCTGCCGGTGCATCTCCACGGCCTCGCCGACGGTGACGTAGATGTGCTCCGGCATTTACCTCGCCAGGAGTTCGTGCAACTTGCGATTCTTGTCAGTCGAGCGACGGAAATGGCTCATGACCTCCGGCCGCACCGTCCCTTGTGACGGCACCACGAACTGGAGGTAGTGCTCCAGCGCTTTTTCCAGCAAAAAGCGTCTGGACTGCCCGTTTTTCTTGGCCAGCTTGGATAGCTCCCCATAGAGACGTGCATCCATCTCCAGCCCGATCTTCTTGATTGTGGTTTTTGCCATCCCCGATTCCCTCAAAGATCATCTTAGAGCAACGAAGCAGAATAATCTAGACAAATCTAGATTTATCTTCCATGCTCCACCTAAAAGCCCGAGACGCCACCCATCAGCAAGAATTTGCGCGGCCCATCCTTGTGTTTCTTTCCCCGGGGGGCACCCTTACGGACGCGCTGCCATCCCGCAGTAAACAAAACACTTACAAGTCTTCTCGAATTTATGCCACAATCCATTTCGCGCTCGTTCCGGCGGGCTCACCACTAGCCCCTTGAGGTATTTCCATGAAGATCTCCCGTTTCGCTCCCCTGCTCGCTTCTTGCGCTCTTGCCGTTAGAAGCCCGAGCCCCGCGAAAGCAGTGCCCAACTCGCGTCAGCCCCAAGCATGGAATGGCTCTCCCGCCAGTTCCATGGTCGTTTATGTCAACGATTTCGAGCTCGAAGTCCTCCATGGCCGCGCGTCGAGACGCGCACCCTCCCGCAACTCCGCGAGCGCAACTTCCGGCAGTGCATCAACCATTCCTTCAGCCACACAGAAAAACTCTTCTCCCGGCTCTTCGTCGAAGAAACCCGCCCCGGCAACCGACTCCCAGCCTGACGAGACTCCCGCCGAACAGGCCGACAAGCTTGTCAACATCATGGCTGAAAATCTGGTAACCGCTCTGGAGAAGGCCGGTTTCAAGGTGAAGCGTCTGCGGCCGGGACAAGCGCTCCCGGCCGAGGGTCTGCGCATCCGCGGTGTTTTCGCTGAGCCCGATGAACAAAATCGCGTGCGGCGCCTTCTGGTCGGGAGCGATCCCCTGACCCCGAAGATGCTGCTGTACGTCGGGGTGAACAATCTCTCGCGCCCACAACAGCCGCTCTACGAGCTTGCCAATCCTCCGAGCAACGACGCCAAGCACGGTCCAGTCATTACCGTGACCTCCTACTCGCCGGCGGTCCGTTTCGAGATGGATAGGAACTCCGCGGATGCCGATTTCAAGAAGATCGCTTCTGAAATCGCCGCGGATCTAAGCGCACTGTTGATCGCCAATCCGATGATGGCAACTCACTAGAAGCCTGCTGAGACCGCGCCTCGCGCTTCTTGGCGCGCTGCTCGCGCCGGACAACCAGGCCTGTCCCACAGTCCAGGTGTAACCGCAAAGGCAATTCAGCCTTTAGTGCCCGCTTTGTCCGCCCGAACGATTCTAGAATCAAGGAATGACCCAACCCTCCAAAGGCGCCGCCGTCTTCCTGACCCTCTTCGGGCTGCCCTTCCTGGGAGGGGGTCTCGCCTTCATTTACGCACAGCTCCTCAGCCGCGGAAATTTCAAGACTTTCGACATCTTCACCGGCATCATGTTCGGCTCGGTTTTCGTCTTCATCGGCGGTGGACTTATTTACGCCGCCTTCGGCGGCTACGGACTCCTGAAGCAGCAGGCGGCACGCGAGGAATCGAATCCACTCTCTCCCTGGCTGTGGCGTCTGGATTGGGCGTCGAGCCGCGCGGAAAGTCAAAACAAGAAAAGTGAAATCGCCTCCTGGGTGTTCGCCATTCTCTGCAATTTGATCACGCTCCCGTTTCTCTTCCGCATGATTCCGAATTTCGCGCGCAATGGCGATCCGCGTGTGTTTCTGCTCCTCGGCTTCAACCTGTTTGGCGTGATTCTGATCGTAAAGGCCTTGCGCGCCACAATTCGTCATCGGCGCTTCGGTGACGCGTACTTCGAGTTCGATGCCCTGCCTTTTTCTCCCGGCGAACGTGTGGGTGGCAGGATTCACCTGAAACTCGATTCACGCGCGGAGCACGGCATCGACTTGCGTCTCTCCTGTGTGCGCAAACTCGTTTCCGGATCGGGCGACAACCGCAGCACCAATCAAATTGCTCTCTGGCAGGCGGAGCACAATGTTCCCGCGGGAGCTGTGGAGCCCGGACCGCTCGGACGCGCCATTCCCGTGGATTTTTCTCCGCCCGCGGACAGCCTGGTCACGGATCACGACAATCCGAGCGATCAAGTTCTTTGGCTGCTTCACGCGCAGGCGGACGTGCCCGGCGTGGATTACTCGGATGATTTCGAAATTCCGGTTTTTCGGAACGCAGCGTTCGCCGGGCCGGCGAGCGATTCCGGAACACGAACCACAGCCGGAGCGGACAGCTTCGGTTTTGCCACTCCGCGGCCCAGCGACGCGGATTCTGGCGCGGTCCCGCAGCCCGCGCATACGAAAGTGGTCGTTTCGACGGGCTCCGGCGGCACCGAATTTTATTTTCCGGTTTTGCGCAATCCCAGCCGTGCGCTGATGCTATTCCTGGTTTTGTTGGTGTGGACCGGCGTCGCCTTTCTGATGTCCCAGAAGCACACGCCGATTTTCTTTTTCATTTTTTTGGGTTTGAGCGATTTGATCATACTCGCCGGCTTTCTCCACGTCACCTTCGGCAGCGCGCGCATCTGCGTCCGCAGCGGCGAGATTCTTTCACGCACGGGAATTTTCGGCCTTGGCCGCACGCGCCGAATGCAGGTTTCCGAGGTGGCCTCGATTGTGCCCGTGGTCAGCATGCAGCAGGGCAACAGTTCGGGAAATGCGCTGCATGCGATTCGAATGCGGTTGAAGGATGGGAGCAAAATCACGCTCGCCGACGAAATCGACAGCCGCCAGGAAGCGCGCTGGGTCGTCTCGCAGATCGAAACGCTGGCCGGCTTGAAATTGGATACGCATGTGGAAGTGGATTTACCTCTCGGCGTATCTCCACAGACTCAGAGGCAAGCGTCTGGCCAAGTTTTCACTCAGTCGCAGCAGCGCGTGCCGGCGGCCGCTTCCGCCGGCATTTTCCTCGTCATGGTCGCCGGGATGATTGGTTTCATGGCGTGGCGGATGACCTCGTTCCCTTCCCGCACGAACAACTCGCATACAGCGGCGGCGGCCTCTGCTGCCAAGCCAGTTGCGCGGCGCGTTTTTTCCGCGCCTTTGACGGATGCCGACGTGGAGCGCGTGCGCGCACTGCCCGCGCAGGTGCAGGCTGAGGAATTGCTCGAACGCGCCATTGGTCACGACACGCGCGCGCTGGAACTATTCGATCAGCAAGTCGAAAGCTGGATCGGCCACATGGGAATGAGCGAACGCGTGCGGCAACTAGAGCAGCGCTCGCAGTTTTCCAAGGATCTTCGCGTGCGGTACGCCAATGTGGACATCAATCTTGCTCTGGAAGGCTGGCAGAAGAACGGGCAGGCGGCCGATCTGTTGATCGAGCGGGCGCGCACCGACCAGCATTACCGTGCAGCCGCGGTTTATTTTCTTGGCATGCTCGCGGGCCGGGGCGTCGACTACGAGCGCATCCACAGCGTGCTCTTGAATTATGCCCGATACGATCCGGACGCTGGCGTGCGGCAGTGGGCCGTCGAGGGGATGCGTTTTCTAGGCAAAGATGAAGTTCTCGATGAGCTGTTCACTTCGTTCACCGAAGATCCCGCCAACAGCGTCCGGGACCGCGCGGGCTGCAACATTTCCGATTGCGGAATTTTCACCCGCAA
>QHZB01000127.1 GCA_003224525.1 Acidobacteriota bacterium
AACGTTGCTCGCAGGCTCGCAGGTGATGAAGCTGGTGATGCAAGGAATTCACATCATTTATGGGGACACTGAAAAATTCGGGTTTCTGCACCGTCAGGTTCGCGGCCTGATGTTACTGCTGGTGACGATAGCTCCGCTGCTGGGGGCGGCCATCCTCGGCGTTCTGGGTAAGCCGTTGCGCCGATGGATTGTCCATGAAATCGGCAAGCACGCCATTTTGCAGGGATGGTGGAATTTCTTTTTTCCCGCCGCCGCGATGTTGCTGGCGATGCTGGCGCTGACGGTGATTTATCGCGTGGCGCGGCCGCAGGAGGACAGCATGTGCAATGTCCTGCCCGGAGCAATGGTCGCGACGCTCTTGTGGTGGCTGGTGGACGTGCTATTTGGAGTTTACGTTCGCCGCGTCCCATACGGCGTCGTGTATGGCGGCCTTGCAGCCGTGATCGGCTTGATCATTTGGATGCAGCTTTCCGCCGTAATTGTTTTCCTGGGCGCCGCCTGGAACGCGGAGCTGGCGGATAGCCGAAGGGGGGCGCGAGCCCATGCGTGAACAAATTGTCCGTGTGGATTGCTATTCCGGATTTAAGGCGGACGAGCGTCCCTGGAGACTGAATCTGAGGGACGGAGCGAGAGAAGTCGTGGCGGTGGAGGATCGCTGGTACTCGCCCGGGGCAACTTACTTTCGCGTGCTCGTGGACGACGGTGACCGTTACGTGCTCCGTCATGACGAAGCGCAGGATGTCTGGAGCCTGGCTGGATATCGAGCAGCTGCGTGATTGACACAAAAATCGTGGCGAGCGTATAGTCAAATCACTGATTGGCTGCATCGTATCCCCTGGGTCTCGTCCCCTCCAAGCCCACGGACACCTGAGGATGCGGGTTTCTGAAGGGCAGGGATGTTTCACTCACTGCTATCCCCCGGGTTCCGCCCCATCATTTTGGCAATTTTCGCTTGCTGCCTATCGATCTCCGGCAGGCAACTCTCCGCTCAGACACCGGTAGCAGCCGCACCGCCACAGGATGGACCCGCAAAGACAGATTCGACGGCGAAGTCCCCGCCAGCACCAGTAGGGGGCCCGAATGAGGAAGTCTCTAGCCGCGATACGCCGACTACGTTCAAAGTGCGCGTAAACCTGGTGCTGGTGCGTGTGGTCGTTCGCGACCAGCAGGGCAAGATCGTGTCCAAACTCAAGAAAGAAGACTTTCAGCTCTACGACAACCGAAAACTACAGACAATCTCTTCTTTTAGCGTGGAGACACCCGAGACACGCACGGCCTCGGCAGTAGCATCCAGTGCCGCAGAGGGTTCTTCGTCGAGTGCGGATGCAGCCGGCGGCAAAGCCGTGGTTCTGCCGCAGCGATTTGTCTCCATGGTGTTCGACGACGTGCACCTCTCGATGGCCGACGCTGTGTCTGTCCGTGATTCGGCGACGCGCTTCTTCGGAGCTTTGGCGGCGAGCGATCGCGTTTCGCTGAACACGACCTCCGGGCAGTTGACGCAGGAATTCACGGATGATCATGACAAACTCACAAAAGCGCTGCTCGGAATCGTGCCGCATTCCGTGTCGAGCCACAATTTTCATGATTGCCCTGACGTGAGTTATTACCAGGCCGACCTGATCGTCAACAAGTCTGACCAGCAGGCGCTCGGCGTCGCCACCGATGAGGCGCTCCAGTGCGCTTTCAATGGGGACACCAGGATGATGGCGTCCGCACAGAACCTGGCGCGAACCGCGGCGGATCGCATGGTAGCGCAAGGCGACAACGAGACGCAGTATGCCTACAGGCATCTGGAAGAGGTCGTAAGACGCCTGGCAAACATGCCTGGTCAGCGCGTGCTCGTTCTGGTATCGCCTGGCTTCATCACCACGACCCTGCAGTCCGAAGCTTCTGAAATGGTCGATCGCGCGACCCGCGCCAATGTCGTGATCAATACGATTGATGCCCGCGGCCTCTACGCCCCGGACGTAATGGGGGACATCGCTGATCCGTCGATCGACACGATCCGTACCGCTGGTTATAAAGCCTCCTATCGCGTGGCGGCACAATTCGCGCAAGAGGACGTTCTCGCGCAGTTAGCCGATGGCACGGGCGGCAAATTCTTTCACAACCGCAACGACGTGGATGAAGCCATGCGCGAAGCGGGCGCGGCGCCGGCGTTTTCCTATTTGCTCGGATTTTCTCCGCAGAACCTGAAAATTGATGGGCGGTTTCACACCCTGAAGGTCGCACTCACAAGCAAGGAAAAATTCGGCATCCAAGCGCGGCACGGCTACTTCGCGCCGAAGACGCTTAGCGACCCCGCCGAAGCGACAAAACTGGAGATGCAGGAAGCCTTGTTTTCTCAAGAGGAAATCCGCGACCTGCCGGTGGAGCTGCAAACGCAGTTTTTCAAGAAGGATGAGGCCCAGGCGCGCCTCGCGGTGTTGACGCGGTTTGACGTGAAAGGCATGCACTTCCGGAAAGTGCAGGGGCGCAACAACGATCAATTGACGATCGTCACGGGAATTTTCGACGAGAATGGAAATTTTGTAACCGGCCTTTCGAAGGTCGTGGAAATGAAATTACTCGACACGACCTACAGCCGGTTGAGCCGCTCGGGGTTCACGGTGAAAACCAGTTTTGACGTGAAGCCGGGCACCTACCTCGTGCGGCTGGTCGTGCGAGACGCCGAGGGTGCGCAGATGGCAGCACGCAACGGGGCAGTGGTCATTCCTTATTGAGCTTCGGTGATTGTGGTGGAGGGAAATATGAACACGCTGACAAACTTCGGGCGAACAAATCGATTGGCCGCGTGGCTGGCTGCCGGAGTGATGTGCGCGGTTCCTGCTCCTTCGCGGGGGCAGGGGCAACCCACGCCTCCACCGCCGCAGGCGGCCTCACCGGCGGAGCCGCAGCCCGTGGTGGTGATCAAGAAAGAATCAAAGCTGGTGCTGGTCGATTCGGTGGTGACGGACAAGAAGGGCAACTACGTCCGCGACCTTGCACAGAATGATTTCAAGGTTTTCGAGGATAACAAGGAACAGCCGGTTTCCACTTTTTCCACCGGCGCCGATGCAACTACGCAGGCAAACGGGCAACGCCGGTATCTGATTTTGTTTTTCGACAATTCGACGATGGCGGCGCCGGACCAGATCCAGGCGCGAAGCGCCGCCACCAAATTCATCGCGGCGAACGCCGGTCCCGATCGCTTGATGGCCGTCGTGGATTTCGGAGGCTCGCTGCGCATCGTGCAGAATTTCACGGCGAACGCGGACGTGCTCCGCGCGGCGGTATCGGGAGTGAAGAGTTCCTCGGTCGATCCAAACGCGCCCGGGCCGGACGTGCCCATCACCGTAGCGTCCACAGGTCTTTCGTCACTGGGCAATGCCGAGGCGGATTTTGGGGCGCGCAGCATGCTCCTGGCGGTGCGCAGCTTGGCGAAAAACCTCCGCACCATCCCCGGCCGAAAAATGGTGGTGCTGTTTTCTGGAGGGTTCCCGCTGACGCAGGAAAACCAATCGGAGCTAACGGCAACCATCGATGCTTGCAACAAGTCGAATGTGGCCGTCTACGCGCTGGATGCACGCGGTCTGGTGGCGACAGCTCCGGGCGGGAGCGCCAGCAAGAAAACGCCGGCTGGGAAGAGCCATGCCGTTTCAGACCACCTTCCCGCACGGAAGATTCCACCACGTCCACGCATTCTCCTTGCGGCCTATCCGGCGATGGCCATGCCTGATCCGCAGCGGCCGGGCGGTGGAGGTGGCGGCGGTGGAGGTGGCGGCCGAGGTGGAAGCGGTGGTACAGGTGGAGGTGGCACGGGAGGCGGAGGAAGGGGCGGCTCCGGAGGCGGTGGCACGGGCGGTGGTGGTAAAGGCGGCTCCGGCGGAAGTGGTGGTACCGGAGGAGGCGGTAGAGGCGGCTCCGGAGGCGGTGGCACGGGAGGCGGCACTCGCGGTGGCACGGGAGGCGGCACTCGCGGTGGCGGAAACAATCCTGGGGCCAATAATTTTAACAATTCGCCCTACAATCAGCCGCGGACAATCGTGCCGCCATTCCCACCTTCGGCTTCGACCAACCAGCAGATCCTGGCTGCGCTGGCGGAAGGGACGGGCGGATTCATAATTTTCAACACTAACGACCTGCTGGGTGGACTCGAGCGCATCGGACGAGAACAAAACGAATTCTACATCCTGGGGTACGTGCCCGGCGACACCCCGGAAGGAAGCTGCCACACGCTGAAAGTGAAGCTGAATCGCGGCGGACTAAATGTGCGCGCGCGCAGCGGATACTGCAACACGCGATCCGCAAACGTGCTCGAAGGCAAGCCCCTGGAAAAACAGCTCGAATCTCACGCCATGGGCTCTCAGCCCGGTTCGATTCATGGCGTGTTGCAGGCGCCCTATTTCTACACCGCACCGGAAACGGCGCGGGTTAATCTGGCCATGGAGATTCCCGCGGATACGTTTCAATTCAACAAAGAGAAAGGAAAGTATCACGCCAACTTGAACGTGCTGGGTATTGCCTACCGGGCGGACGGGACGATCGGAGCACGATTCAGCGACACCGTTAACATGGACTTGGAGAAGGATGAATGGAAAGAGTTCACCAAGTCGCCGTATCGTTACGAAAACCAGTTCGATGCCACACCAGGCACTTACAAGCTTGCCGTGGTCCTGAGTGCGGGCGGCGATGCCTTCGGCAAATTCGAAGCGCCCATCGCCATCGATCCCTATGACGGAAAACACTTCAGTCTCAGCGGACTGGCGCTGACGAATTCCGCGCAGAGGCTGAACGATATTCCGACCGGCCTGGATTCCGTGCTGCTCGAAGATCGTACCCCGCTGGTAGTCAAGGGCATGCAGATCGTTCCTTCCGGCAGCAATCGCTTTAGGCATACGGACAACGTAATACTGTACACGGAAATCTATGAGCCACTGCTGACCTCGGCGACCCCGCCGGTTGTGGGCATGGCCTACCGCATTCTCGAGCGATCGACCAACAAGCAAGTATTTTTCACGGAAGTCGTTCGCGCCGATGATTTCATCCAAAAGGGAAATTCCGTGATCCCCGTGGGAATGAAAGTGAAAGTAGACGACCTAAAGCCCGGTTCCTACCGCTTGGTGATGCAGGCCGTCGACAGCGCGAAGAATCATGCGCCGGACCGGACTGTGGACTTTGACGTAACGGAGTGAAATGCCGGGAGTGACTCCGTCGCACATAAGCCTCAAAGAGCATGGCGAGCGGACGACTGTCTGCACGCAGGGGCGCAGCATGCTACGCCCCTACTCGGCACGGTGAAACTGCCGGATCGCCGAAATCTGCGTTCGATCTCAGGCGGTCTTTTTTGGTTGCAAGAAGTCACGCGGAACGCCAGCACGATATAAATAAGCCCTTTCTTACCTGTATGTTCGACCGTAGTAAGGATTCGGCACGGTCTCTGGACTTCTGCAACTTCTTCGCCGGGCAAGGGTTATTCTATTCGTGACCGGCAATTCGCCCGATATGCTGTCCGGCAGGAGAGTGCAATGAGGTCGCAAGAACGCCCCGCCGCTCCGTCTTTTCAACGTGTCCCTGCGATTTCCGCGACGCCCAGGTCTCTGCTCGCGGCAATCCTCTCTTTGGCTTGCATTTTGTCGCTCAGCGTCGAGTTGCCGGCCAGCGCCGCGATTGCCGGGTCAGGGAAAGACAAGAAGCCCAAAACCGATGCTGCGCTAAAAGGGTTGCCGATTACAGAACTCAGTCCCGATGAAGCTATTCTTCATGCATTAAACCGTCTCGCCTATGGACCGCGTCCGGGCGACGTCGAGCACGTGCGCCAAATGGGACTCTCCAAGTGGATCGAACAGCAACTCAATCCCCATTCCGTCGATGACCAGGCCATGGAAGCGCGCCTCCAGGACTATCCGACGCTGCACATGTCCACCGCGAAATTGATAAATGAATACCCGCAGCCCAAGCAAGCGGAAAAGCAAGCGGAGAAGCAGGCGCAGGCACGCGCGCAACAGGAGCAGCGCCGCTCCGATGTGGCCGCCACGGTCGTAGAGAAAGATATGCAGACTGCGCCAGGGCAGCCTGCCAACTCAGAAGCGCCGGCCACCACTCCAGTTTCCGCGCCGCAATCCTGGTCAGAAAATCCCGACGCGCCGGCTCCGATGAAACAGCAAACGCCGTTGAAGGCGGCGGCGAATGCTGCCGGCAGGCGCGACGTTTTGGGTGGTGGCGACCCCAACAACGTTCCGCGGGCGATTGCCGAGGACAGCAAAAGGCCGCAGCGCGTGGTGGCGGAACTGAGCATGGCCAAGGTGACGCGCGCGATTTACAGCGAGCGGCAACTCCAGCAGGTGATGGACGATTTCTGGTTTAACCACTTCAACGTTTTCGCGGCCAAAGGCGAAGACCGCTACTACCTTACGTCTTACGAACGAGACGTCATCCAGCCGCACGCGCTGGGAAAATTCAAGGACCTGCTGACCGCGACGGCCAAGAGTCCGGCGATGCTTTTTTATTTGGACAATTTTCTGAGCGCGGATCCGCGGGCCACGCGGCGGCAGGCCGCCGAGCGGGCCATGCGCCAGCAGAGGCGCCGGGGAGGATTTGGCTGGCCTCCGCGTCCATCGGCAAACCCGCAGCAAGCGAAGAAAAATGAACGCGGGCTGAATGAGAATTACGGTCGCGAACTGATGGAGTTGCACACCCTCGGTGTGGACGGCGGTTATTCGCAGAAAGACGTCACGGAAGTGGCGCGCTGCTTCACGGGCTGGACGATTGACAAGCCCAGGCAGTACGCGGATTTCAAATTCGACGACAGGCTGCACGATCCCGATCCGAAATACGTGCTGGGGAAAAAGATCCACGCGGGCGGGATGAAGGACGGCGAGCAGGTGATCGACCTGCTTGTGCATCACCCGAATACGGCAAAATTTATTTCCACAAAACTGGCGCGCCGTTTTGTCTCCGATAATCCACCGCCGGCGCTGGTGGAGAGCATGGCACGGACGTTTCAATCGAGCGAGGGCGACATCCGCGCAGTGCTGAAGACCATGATCTGGTCGCCGGAATTCTGGTCGCGAGAATCGTACCGCGCGAAGATCAAGACGCCGTTTGAACTGGTGATTTCCGAGGTGCGCGCCCTGGGCACGGATGTGGACACGCCCCTGCCGCTGGTGCAGTGGGTGGGGCGAATCGGCGAGCCGCTGTATCAGTGCCAGCCCCCAACCGGGTATGCGGATAAGGCCGATGCGTGGGTGAACACCGGCGCGCTGTTGAACCGGCTGAACTATTCCCTGGCTCTTGCGGGAAACAAAATGCGGGGAGCACGCACCGATGTGCCTTCGCTGCTGGGCGTGGATTCCTCGGCGGACGCGAAGAGCGCGCTTGACCGCGCGGTGCAAGTATTCCTCGGCGGGCAGGCGGGACCCACCACGGTTGAGACACTCGAGAAACAACTCGATAACCCGCAAGTGTTGCAGGCCAAGCTCGATGATCCGCGCAAACAGGTAGATCTGGGCGTCGTCGCGGGCTTGGTGCTGGGCGCGCCGGAATTTCAAAGACGGTAGGACACCAGAGGTCGCGATGAGCTACAAATGCTGTGAAGGCGTGAGAGGCTTGAAATTTTCGAGGCGCTATTTCTTGAAGCAGGGGGGCGTAGCCATGGTCGGCCTGAGCGCGATGCCCGCGTTTTTGCAGCGCGCCGTGGCGGCCACGCCGATGCCGAACAAGAAGCAACTCGTGGTGTTGTTTCAGCGCGGCGCGGCCGATGGCTTGAATATCGTCGTGCCCTTCGGCGAATCGAATTACTATCGCATGCGTCCGACGATTGCTATTCCGCAGCCCAATCGCGGCGGCACGGATGCGGTGATCGACCTCGACGGATTTTTCGGTTTGCACCCGAGCCTCGCGCCCCTCGAGCCGCTCTTTCACAAGAATCAACTTGCGATCGTGCACGCCGCCGGATCGCCCGATCCGACGCGCTCGCACTTCGACGCGCAGGACTTCATGGAATCGGGCACGCCGGGCCTGAAAGCGACCGAAGACGGCTGGCTGAATCGAGCTCTGGAAACCGTTCCAGAGGAGAACGCTTCGCCTTTCCGCGCTGTGGCGATGGGGCCGAACCTCCCGCGCATGCTGCACGGAAGAGCGCCGGCGATTGCACTGCCGGACCTGAAGCAGTTCAAAGTGATGGCGCAGGCGCCGGGAACGGGCCAGATTGTCGAAGGCGGCTTTGAAGCTATGTACTCGCAGACCGTGGATCACGCGCTGCATGGCACGGGCACGGAGACGTTTGAAGCGATCGATCTCTTGCGCAAGGCCGACCCCGCCAAGTATCTGCCGGAAAACGGCGCGCAGTATCCGGCCAGCCGGCTGGGCCAAAGTTTGCAGCAGATCGGGCAACTGCTCAAAGCGAACATCGGCGTGGAAGTTCTTTTCGTCGATTGCGGCGGGTGGGACAACCACGTCAACGAAGGCGGCGTGCAGGGCCAGCTCTCGAATTTGCTGAAGGACCTCGGCCAGGGCCTTGCGGCGTTTCACCAGGACATGGGCGACCGCATGCAGGACATCGTCTTCGTGACCATGAGCGAGTTCGGGCGCACCGCGAAGGAAAACGGCAATCGTGGTACCGACCATGGCCACGCGAATTGTATGTTCATTATGGGCGGCGACGTGCAGGGTGGTCAGGTCTACGGCAAATGGCCCGGCCTGAACGATCACCAACTCAACGAAGGCCGGGACCTTGCGCTCACGACCGATTTTCGCTCCGTCGTCGGCGAAATCTTGACCAAGCACACCGGCGTGAAGGAACTCAACGCCGTTTTCCCCGGCTTCGACAACCATCCCCGCAAATACGCAGGACTGATCCGCTCGTAAGAAGCAACAATGTGCCGCCGGCGTCCGCGCGTCATGCCGACGCCGGAATCTCTATTTCAGCTCACGGATCCAAATGTTGCGATAGCGTACGGGATTGCCGTGATCCTGCAGCGCGAGCGGCAATTTGTCGGGCTGCGCCTTGTAGGGCGGGCGCTGGCCATGCGCGGTCGGTCCGCTTAGCTCTGCGTTGTCCTGCACAAGCACGCCATTGTGCAACACCGTCACGCGAGCGGGACGGAGAAGTTTTCCCTCGGGATCGAAACGCGGGCCGTGAAAAACGATGTCGTAGGTCTGCCATTGGCCGGGCGGACGTGAAGCGTTAACGAGCGGAGGATATTGACCGTAGACGGCGGATGCCTGGCCATCGGCGTAGGTCTTGTTTTCGTACGAATCGAGCACCTGAATTTCGTACAGTCCCATCAGAAAGACGCCGCTGTTGCCGCGTTCCTGGCTTTCCCCTTGGGGGGGGACTGTTTCGGCAAATTCGACATGTAATTGGCAATCGCCGAAAGAATCGCGCGTGTTGATATAGCCGGTCTTCGCCACGACTTCCGCATAGCCATTTTCCACTTTCCATTTCGCCGCCGTGCCATCTTTGTGAACCCAGCGCGAGAGATCCTTGCCGTCAAAGAGTACAACGGCATCAGACGGTGCGCGTCCTGGCGACTCTTGCGTACTAGCGGTCGCCGGATCGATCACCGGCGGCAGTGGTCGATTGAGATCGTGAATCTTCCATATGGTTTGGACTTGCGCATAGCATGAAGTATTTCTTCATGGGCAACACCTCAAGGTGGCAGTGGGATGGATTCTACTTCCTAACTGCTTGCCATTGTACGATGAGTTTCAAGTAGTCTTGCCGGCGATCTCCACGCCCGCTGGCGGATGGTCAAGCAAGAAGGTCACACGATCTATTTATGACTGTCATCATGCCAGTGGAGCCAGGGTGCCATGGCTTCTTGTTCCAGGAAATATTCGAGGCCGCGCAGTGCTTCGGCGGTCGTGATGTTCCACGACGCCGGGTACTCATCGCGCTGGCCATTCGACAGGTAATACTCAATGATCGCTTTCTCCGGCCCGGCGTACTGTGGATTGCGAGTGGAGAACCCTGCATCGCCTTCATGGCGCACGTACATCAGCCACGCAGCTTCGCCATTGATTAGCGCACCGATTGCCGGCCAGCCCGCCGCGTGTTGCATCCAAACTTCCGAAAATTGGGTGCGGGGGATCTGTGCGAGGCGCACGCGAAGTTCGTCCGGGTCGGTGACTTCGTATAGAACCTTGTTGATTTTCAGTTCCATGAACTTTTCTCTGCGGATGGCGGCCGAGCCCGACGAAATCTTCGCACATCAGAGTTCATGCTTGAAGAAGAAGCGGGGCGGCAACCTGCCGCCCCGCTTCTTATTTCCTTCTTTGACAAAAACTGACAACTAAATAGTAGCTACCGTTTCAGTGGGCTGCGTCTTCGCGGATACGCATGCCGTAGAAGGAACGGTAGACGAAGAAGAAGGAGACGACGAAAAATGCCGCCGCGAGAATGTGCGTCAAGCCGCTGCCCTGTGTGTTGGTCAATTGCACGGCGAGTTCGACGGCCAGCAGGCCGAAGAGCGTCGTGAATTTGATGACCGGATTGAGGGCGACCGAAGACGTGTCTTTAAACGGATCGCCCACCGTGTCGCCAATGACCGTGGCATCGTGGAGGGGCGTGCCCTTCTGCTTGAGCTCGACTTCAACGATCTTCTTGGCGTTGTCCCAGGCGCCGCCGGCGTTGGCCATGAAGATGGCCTGGTACAAGCCGAAGATGGCGATGGAGAAAAGGTAGCCGATAAAGAAGAACGGCTCGACGAAGGCGAAGGCCAGCGTGGCGAAGAATACGGCGATGAAGATGTTCAGCATGCCCTTCTGCGCGTACTTGGTGCAAATCTCCACGACCTTCTTGCTATCGGCGATGCTGGCGGAAGCAGCTCCTTCGAGCTTGATGTTGGCCTTGATGAATTCGACCGCGCGGTACGCGCCGGTGGTCACTGCCTGCGTGCTCGCGCCGGTGAACCAGTAAATCATGGCGCCACCTGTGACGAGACCGAGGACAAAAGGCGCATGGAGGAGCGAAAGATTGTTGACGTTTTCGGTTAAGCCTTTGGTGAGCGCCATGATGATCGAGAAGATCATGGTGGTCGCGCCGACGACGGCCGTACCGATGAGCACCGGCTTTGCGGTGGCCTTGAAGGTGTTGCCTGCGCCGTCGTTGGCTTCCAGCATTTCCTTGGCGCGCTCGAAGTTGACGTCGATGTTGTAGTCCTTCTTGAGTTCCTGCTTGATGTTGGGGACCTGTTCGATCAGCGAAAGCTCATATACGGATTGCGCGTTGTCCGTGACGGGACCGTAGGAGTCGACGGCGATGGTCACCGGGCCCATGCCGAGGAAGCCAAAGGCCACCAGGCCGAAGGCAAACACGGCCGGTGCGAGCATCTGTGTGCCGAGTCCCATGGTGCTGATCAAGTAGCCGACCGACATCAGGAGGACCATGGCCAGGCCGATGTAGTAAGCGGAAAAATTACCGGCGACGAAGCCGGAGAGTATGCCGAGCGATGCGCCGCCTTCTTCCGCCGACGTGACGACTTCCTTTACGTGGCGAGATTCCGTAGAGGTGAAGACCTTCACCAACTCAGGGATGATGGCGCCCGCGAGCGTGCCACAAGAGATGATCGTGGCAAGCTTCCACCACTGCGAGGTGCTGCCGCCAAGGTCGGGGATGATCAGCGCCGAGACGAGATACGTCAGGGCAATCGAAACGACGGAGGTAATCCACACTAGGGAAGTGAGCGGCGCTTCATAGTTCATTTCGTCGGCGTTTCCGTATTTTGCTTTGGCGATGAAAGCGTTGATGAAGTACGCGGCGGCGCTGGCGATGAGCATGACGATGCGCATGACGAAGATCCAGACGAGCAACTGAACCTGCACGGTGGAATTTTTCACTGCAAGGAGAATAAAGGTGATGAGCGCGACGCCGGTTACACCGTAAGTCTCAAAGCCGTCGGCGCTTGGTCCCACCGAATCGCCGGCGTTGTCGCCCGTGCAATCAGCGATGACGCCGGGGTTGCGCGCGTCGTCTTCCTTGATTTTGAAGACGATTTTCATGAGGTCGGAGCCGATGTCGGCAATTTTCGTAAAGATACCGCCGGCGATACGCAGCGCGGCCGCGCCGAGGGATTCGCCGATGGCGAAGCCGATGAAGCACGGCCCGGCGTAGTCGCCCGGAATGAACAGCAGGATGAACAGCATCATCAGCAGCTCGACGCTGATGAGCATCATGCCGATGCTCATGCCGGCTTGTAGTGGCGTGTTGTAAATCGGATAGGGCTTGCCGCGCAGGCTGGCAAAAGCGGTGCGGGAGTTCGCGAAGGTGTTCACGCGGATGCCAAACCAGGCGACGCCGTAACTACCTGCAATCCCCACGAGACTGAAGATCAGAATGATCGGCAGCGTGACCGCAGTGGGATGCACCGGAGCGAGCCAGCCGAAGTACATGACGATCACGACGGCGATAAACACCCACAAGATCATCAGGAACTTCCCCTGCGTAATGAGGTAGGTTTTACAGGTCTCGTAAATCAGCTCGGAGATTTCGCGCATCGATTTGTGAACGGACAAGTTTTTCAGACGCGAGTAGATCGCCAATCCGAAGCCCAAGCCGAAGATGCAGATGACGATGCCGAAGAGCAGAAGCTTGTGGCCGTCGATGCCGAGAAAGCTGACCTGGGATAGGTCGGGCAGCTTCAAACTGGCCTCGCCGCCGGCTTCGTCAGCGAGAGCCGATGCGGCCCCCAGCAATGTGAGCAAGGCAGCAGGCGCTCCAAACTTTATGAATTTGCAGCGTAGAGACCGGGCAGTTGCCAGCCAGGTAAGCATTCACAATCCTCCGTAGAT
>QHZB01000446.1 GCA_003224525.1 Acidobacteriota bacterium
GCAAAAAACTGCGCGCGCTCGTGCCATTCGATCTTGGTCACGTCTACCAGGCGGAGGTATACCTCATGCACCAATGCTGTGGTCTGGAGAGTATTGGCTTGGCGTTCATTTTTCATATACCGGCGCGCCATGAGGCGCAATTCGAGATATACCCGCTCCGCCAGCCGCGCCAAGGCAGCTTGGTCGCCGCTGCTCCAGGCTTTCAACAGACTCGTGATTTCTGTAGACGATGTGCCGATGGACAACCCGTTCTCCCCCGTGGGACAAAAATATACCAAAACGTGGCCGCTTTTGCCGTCCGCTTCCGCCTGTATCAGCGGAAGGAGAACAAGCTCTGAGAATGATCTCCTCCAAAAAGATAGGAGGCACCCATGAAACACATAGCAATCGTGGCGCTGATCCTCAATCTCGGTGTCACAGGAGTCTACGCACAACAGGAGCCCGTAAACGTAAAGATGACGTCTTCGGGGACCAATGTGGCCACTACGATCAATCTACATGACGGCACAGTTACCGACGAAGAGATTTTAGCCGGTAACGGTACGCTAGGACCATTCACCCTTCGTGAACTACACGCTGACACAGCTTCTCCCCAGCCTTCCAGCACTTGCTCCGGCCCGACTCAGCTCTATTTTCCAATTGTGACCGGCGCGGGCGTATTTCGCTTCCAAGACGGAAGTCTATTGACGGTCAGGATCACGGAGGGAGCCGTTTGCGCAGATCTCACGGCTGGGGTGGGCCACCTTACCGTGACTTATCAGATCACAGGTGGAACCGGACGTTTCAAGGGTGCGTCCGGCACCCTTACGTTGACGGCCACGTTGACCCCAGTGTTGTTCAACGCCTCTAACGCGCCCGAACTTCTAACGAATACGGGGGAGTTTGAGGGAACAGTTTTCGGAGTCGCCAATGGGGAGTAAGGGCAAGACGAGCGGCAATAGGAACAGGCACATGCGCCTGCTCCTACTCGCTGTGCTCCGCAGTGCAACGAGTCCAATCGGAGAATCAGGCAGAGAGCCGATCCCGTAATGTCTGCCTGCACAGACAGGGTGCGGCGAGCGTCAGGCTCCTGAACGGCGACACAGCACATCGGTGCTGGTGGACTGTCGGGGGAAAGGTGCTCTTCCGGCGATTGGGGATTCGGGGCCGATAAACGGGCTGGCGCTTACGCACTGCGCCGTGGTTGGATCGGATTAACGATGGCACC
>QHZB01000447.1 GCA_003224525.1 Acidobacteriota bacterium
GAAGGGTTTGTCCAAAAATATCTGGGCGGCGCAAATCCGATTGGAAAAACGTTTCGATCGGTGGTTGAACCGGGCTATCCCTCGACGGAATACGAGATTGTCGGTGTCGTGAGGAACACAAAGTACGCGGGATTACGGGAAGAAACGCCACCAGAGAGTTTCGGTGCAGCTTCACAGTTCCCCGCTTTCGGACCGTGGGTTTCCATTTTTCTCCGCTCTTCGTCGCCACCCTCTGTCGTGTTCTCCGTACTCAGAGCAAAACTCGACGGGTTGAATCCAGAAATCCGCTCGGATTTCAGCGTGTTTCGGAAAGATATCGAGAACCGACTTGTACGCGAACGGATGATGGCATTGCTCTCGGGCTTTTTCGGAGCGTTAGCCGGGCTGCTTACCATGATCGGACTCTATGGCGTGATTTCGTACATCGTAGCAACTCGCCGAAATGAAATCGGCGTCCGAATGGCCCTTGGTGCAAGTCGAGGGAACATTGTTGGCATGGTCATGCGGCAAACAGTCGTGTTGCTCGCACTTGGCACCGCTCTGGGAGTCGCCTTGGCCCTCGGCGCCACTCGCGGTGCCGGCTCAATGCTTTTTGGCCTACAGCCGAACGATCCGCTGAGTCTCATTGGAGCGAGTGGATTGCTAATTGCCGTCGCGCTGATTGCGAGTTTTTTGCCAGCGCGCCGAGCTTCTCGCGTGGATCCGATGGTGGCCTTGCGGTACGAATGATTCACGAAACAGCGCAGGAGTGAACTGTCATGGTGTGGGCAAGGGTCTGAATTCTCTTCCTCGTAGGATCGGGCTGGACCCAACAAATTTTGGAGCCGAGGGCGAGAGTTGAACTCGCGGCCTGCCGATTACGAAGCGGCGCCCTGCCGCTCTAAACAAACGACTTAGCAATCTTTTCAACGACTTAACTTTCCGTCATTGCCAGTCATTGCCCGTCATTTCCCATCGTTTAGCGCAAGTTTAGCGCAAAGGCTTTCTTGCGGTTTTCCTTGCGCTTGTGAGCTTCGCAGCCCCCAAGACCGCCCAACAGGCTCCAGTTGTTCACGATCTTCTCTATCTGGAGCTAGGAGACCCAGGGTGCAGACCTCCAAGCTTTACGTTCAAGCGCACTTCCATGGAAGGCTTCACAGCGAGCCGGAGACGAGCGCGGTTAGAACGCTGCCCTCTCGTTAGGGCTTCACCCTGTCACGGCCGAGCTAGGTCGTGAACCCGTCGGATCCCCGTCTGATAAACCCATCCACACCGCCGTCTATGCTTTGATTAGGGATTTCCAGGCGATCCCCGACGCAGGACCCATTTTCGTAGGCGGAGACGAACGCCTCTATCGGGCGGATTTCGCGCCTGGTTTTAGCCGCATTTAGGCGACCTTCTTGCCGGCGGCTTGTTCGAGGAGTTCGTGGATGTAGGTTTGGTAGGGCTTGTGCTGCTTGGCGGCGAGGCGGCGGAGGCGCGCGAGCACCTTCGGAGAGATCCGGATGGCGATCAGTTGTTTAGCGTTTCCAGTAGATGGGCGCCCGACACGGCGAGCACGGCGGAGCTGAGCATCTCTCGCTTCGGGAATATCCGTCAGGTCGAGCATGCTATCCGGCATATGCCGCGCGTTCTTTGCGCGTTGCCTGGCGTGCGCTGATGATGCGAATCGTTTCTTGTTCATACTTCACTCGTCGGGTATAAACAACAAAGACGATCCGGCCGATAGGCGAGAAACCGATTCGTACGGATCTAAGCTCCGACTCCGAGTGTTCAATGTCATCGTAGTCCAGCCCATTGGGATCGCGAAGACAGTAGCCGCCTCCTCAAAAGAGACTCCGTGCTTCTTGAGGTTAGCGAGGGCTTTGCGCGCATCCCAAGAGAACACATTACTGTATATACGCTAATTACGGCATTAGGTCAACTTGCACCTGTTCTACAATTCCGAAGCTGAGGCAGAGGCACAACCGGAGGGTTGCTGGGTCATTTTCTCTACGGGCTGTGGTTGCACGTGGGGAAACAGGTCAATTCACTGGCGATAATGGTCTGGTTTGTTTGCGCGGGCTTGGCGGGTTGCAGCGCGCGCCACGCGGCGGGTGTGTCTTCGGAGAAATTGACTGCAAACACGGTCACAGCGGGATCTTCAGTTAACGGCGCCGGAGGTTCTTCAGATCATGGCGCCAGCTCAGCCGGGCCGGACACAGCTGGTTTCAGCAATTCCCAGCGATTCCCTGTTCGCCATAAGTGCGCATTGGCGCTTGGAAAAAGAGAATTCCGTGCGTGACAAGTTCCGTGGGTGAGCATGACGAAGGGGCGTATCTGCGTTAGTATGCATTTCGCATAAGCGCATCGACTTTTGTTGGCGGATTATTGGCGGTCCAGAAGCCTTTGCAGTCAGGGGCGTAGCAGGCAGCCAGTGCGCTGTATGCGAATCTTGCAAAACCCTTATTTGCAGGGTTTTAGCATGACCTGGAATTTACTACTTGTTAAGTAAACTAACCCGCGCGATTGGTTAGAATCCTACACTGTCACGGCCACAAATAATCCGCTCTCCTGTCACTTGTTATCTGGGACGTCGAGTCTCGAAGCTTCCGCAAGTCGCCGGAGGACGTCGACCTAGCTCAACCCTACCTGCAACCCTTCGGTTAACAGCCTTGTGCCTGATTTAATCACAATTGTGCCGGAGCCGAGACAAATCGACGGGAATCAGCAAGTTCTAGCTAAATGGGAGTAGTCAGATTTACCTTCTCTTTGCGGTCTCCGCCATTCATCACAATTCATATGACACTGGTATGACACTTCCCAGGTCGCCGTTCCTGGCACGTGCAATTGCCCTCATCATGAGAGCGTCCCAGCGCTAGTGGCGAATCGGGCGAAGCGTCTAATCCGCTCCGGTTAATTGAAGCCATTTGCCTGCATGGAAGTAATGCACAACGGATGCCTTTTCC
>QHZB01000128.1 GCA_003224525.1 Acidobacteriota bacterium
CCCGCTCGATGACTTGGACCGGCCTCGATGGTGCGCGCTTCATTCGCCCCATCCGCTGGATCGTCGCCGTGCTCGACGGCAAACCTCTGAAACTCTCCGTCGCCGGTATCGCCGCTGGCCCCACCACTTGCGGGCACCGCTTCCTCGGTTCGAACGCGATTCACGTCAGCAACTTTCTGGACTACGAAAAGCGGCTCCAGCACAACGGCGTCATCGTCCGCCCCGGCCGCCGCGAGGAGAAAATCGCAACGGAACTCGAGGCCCATGCCAAGCGGGGAAACTATCGCATCCACCAAGACGCCTCGCTTCGAAAGCTGGTGACCTATCTCAACGAATACCCGAGCGTCATCCAGGGCGATTTCGATCCAGCATTTCTGAGCCTCCCGGACGAAATCCTCGTCACCGTCATGCGCGACCACCAGAAGTATTTCGCCGTGGAAAAGAAGAACGGGGAACTGGCTCCGCACTTCCTGGCGGTGATCAATATCGACAAGGACTCCAAGGGACTCATCCGCGCCGGCCACGAACGTGTCCTTCGGGCGCGCTTCGCCGACGCACAATTTTTCTGGCAGTCGGACCAGAAATGTCGGCTCGCCGACTTTTTGCCGAAGCTCGAACGGGTCACCTACGAATCTCGTCTCGGCAGCTATCGCGACAAGGTCGAACGCATCCGCACCGTCGCCCGCTGGTTCACCGAGCAATGGTTCAACCTCGGCATGCTCCACGCCCACGTCGCGGAAGCCGACCGCGCCGCCGAACTTGCCAAGTGTGACCTTGCCACCGAAATGGTTCGCGAGTTCACCGAGCTTCAGGGTATCGTCGGCGGTTTGTACGCGCGCGCCCAGGGCGAATCTGACGAAATCGCCGACGCTGTCTACGATCACTACCGTCCCGTTGGCCTTGAAGATCCCATCCCGCGCAATCTGACCGGCTGCGCCGTCGCGCTGGCGGACAAACTCGATTCCGTCGTTGGCTGCTTTGCCGTCGGAGTGGTGCCCACCGGTTCGAGCGATCCCTATGCTTTGCGCCGCGCCGCTCTGGGAATCGTCAAGGTCATTCTGGAGAAGAAGCTGCCCGTCTCACTCTCTCTAGCGATCGGCGCCGCGGCAAAGGCACTCCTCACTCACAAACCCAAGCGCGGCGTAACGCCAGACCAGGAAGCTCAAATCTTGGACTTCATTCTCGACCGTGCCAAGTTTGTCTTCCGCGAACGGGAAGGCTTCGGCTACGACGAGGTCAGCGCCATTTTTCGTGCCGGTGCCGACGACCTGGTGGACGCCCAGAAGCGTCTGGTGGCGCTGAAGGCCATCCGCAAGTCAAAAAACTTCGAGCCGCTGGCGGTCTCCTTCAAGCGTATTCGCAACATCCTTGAGAAGGCCAACGTGGCTCCCGGCGATGCGCGCAACGCGAATCCTGAGTTGTTCGAGAGCGCGGCCGAACGCGAACTCTACGCTGCGGTTCGCAAGGCCGCTTCAAAAGTGCAAGCTCAGAAGCGCGCAGGGAAGTATCAGGAAGCCCTGGAAGCCATTGCCGGCCTTCGAAAAGTCATCGACCAGTTCTTCGACGGCGTCATGGTGATGGCGGAGAACGAAGCCGTTCGCCACAACCGTCTGGCCTTGCTCGCGGAATTGCTCCGCGAGTTCACAACCGTTGCGGATTTTTCTGAAATTAGCGGAGAAGAGCGGCGCTAAGTAATCTCAAGTTTTACTTGAAATCTCTAAAAGTCGGCGTGCCGACAATTTTTCCGGCCGACGTTCGAGAACGGTGGCGGCAGCAAGAGTTCCACAACTCCAAATGCGACAAGCGAGGCGTACAGTGAAAAAATGGGTGTATTTCTTTGGTGCTGGCAAAGCGGAAGGTGACGGAACCTGGCGCGATCTTCTCGGTGGCAAAGGCGCTGGTCTAGCCGAGATGACCAAGATCCGCCTGCCCGTGCCCGCCGGTTTCACCATCTCCACGGAAGTGTGCGATTACTTTTACAAGAACGGCAAGAAGTATCCTCCGGAGCTGAAGAAGCAAGTCTCCGACAACGTCGCCAAGCTCGAACGCACCACGAAAAAGAAACTCGGAGATCCGAAAAACCCTCTCCTCGTCAGTGTGCGCTCCGGTTCCGCCCGCTCCATGCCGGGAATGATGGAGACCATTCTCAATCTCGGCTTGAACGACCGCTCCGTCGAAGGTCTCGCCACCGTAACCAGGAACGAACGATTCGCTTACGACGCCTATCGCCGCTTCGTGCAGATGTATTCGACCGTGGTCATGGGCATGTCGAAGGAAGATCTCGAACATCGGCTTCGCGCCATGAAAGACCGGTTCGGCGTCAAGGAAGATACCGCGGTCCCCGCTACTGGCTGGAGAGAATTGGTGGCGGAATACAAAACGTACTTCCGCCGGCAATCCGGGAAGGACTTTCCGGACGACCCCATCGACCAGCTTTGGGGCGCCATCGGCGCGGTGTTTGGCTCCTGGATGGCGGAAAAGGCGGTCACCTATCGCCGCGTCGAAAAAATCACCGGGCTCCTCGGCACGGCCGTCAACGTCGTTCAAATGGTATTCGGGAATACCGGCGACACTTCCGGCACCGGCGTCTGCTTCACGCGCGATCCGAGTTCCGGCGAAAAAATCTTCTATGGCGACTTCCTTGTGAACGCGCAGGGAGAAGACGTGGTGGCCGGCATTCGAACTCCCATGCCTTTAGGCGAAATGCAAAAGATCATGCCTAGAGTTTACGCGCAGCTTGAGAAAGTTCGAGTAAAACTTGAGAAGCACTATCGCGACATGCAGGACATGGAGTTTACCGTCGAGGATGGCAAGCTCTACATGCTCCAGACGCGCACCGGCAAGCGCACCCCCGCCGCCGCCTTTCGAATCGCTGTCGATATGGCTACCGAAAAGCTCATCACCAGAGAGGAAGCCATTCTCCGCGTCAAACCCGAGGACATTGAACGGCTCTTCTATCCCGTGATCGATGCCAAGGTCGACCGGAAATCCCTGTCCTTGAAAATCCTGGCTACCGGCATCAATGCCGTTCCCGGTGCTGCCGTCGGCAAAGTCGTCTTCTCCGCGCAAAAAGCTGAAGAGTGGGCCGAACGCGGCGAGAAAGTCATCCTCGTCCGTCGTGAAACCAGCCCCGAAGACGTCGGTGGCATGGCCGTCGCGCAGGGGATTCTCACTGCCACTGGCGGCAAGACCAGCCACGCGGCCGTCGTCGCGCGCGGCTGGGGCAAGTGTTGCGTCGTCGGCGCCGAAAAACTGGACATTGATTACAAATCATTGTCGATGTCCACCAACGGCAAGGTCGTGAAGGAAGGGGATTGGATCACCCTCGATGGCGGCGAAGGTGTGGTCTACACCGAGGCGATGCCACTGGTCGTTCCACAGCTTCCCAAGTCTTACGAAACGTTGATGAAGTGGGCCGATAAGACGCGTCGCCTTAGGGTCCGCACGAATGTGGACACTCCGCAAGACGCTCGCAAGGCCATCGAGTTCGGGGCAGAGGGCATTGGCCTCTGCCGCACGGAACACATGTTCTTCACCGATTTCGAGCAGCCGGAGAGGAGCCACGAGCGCCAGCGCGCCATCCAGGAAATGATCCTCGCCGACAACAGGGAGGCTCGCGTCAAGGCCTTGGACAAATTGCTTCCGTTCCAGCGCCGCGATTTCGTCGGCATCTTCAAAGCCATGGATGGCCTCCCGGTCACCATCCGATTGATTGACCCGCCGCTGCACGAGTTCGTCCCGCACGAGCGTGCCAAGCAGGAAGAGCTGGCGCGTGATCTGAAGATCGATGTCCAAATCGTAGTGCGCCGCCTGGAGCAGTTGCACGAAGCCAACCCCATGTTAGGCCATCGCGGTTGCCGCCTTGCCATCACTTATCCCGAGATTCTCGAGATGCAAGTGCGCGCCATCATCGAAGCAGCCATCGAATGCCAAAGAGGGAGAATTAAAGTATTACCTGAGATCATGCACCCTCTGGTTCTGGACCGGAAAGAATTCTTCATTCTCGAACAGGCGACGCGCCGCGTCGCCGATGATTTAATCAAGAAGTCCGGAATCAAGCTCGACTATCTAGTTGGAACCATGATCGAGTTGCCGCGCGCTGCCTTGTTGGCGGGAGAGATCGCCGAAGTGGCCGAATTCTTCTCCTTCGGCACCAACGACCTTACCCAAACCACCATGGGACTTTCGCGCGATGACGCCGGTCGTTTCTTGCCGGATTACGTGGACGAGAAAAAAGCCGCTGTATTCAGCGCGGATCCCTTCCAGTCGCTCGATACCAAGGGAGTCGGCATGTTGATGCGCTGGGGCATCGAGCAGGGGTGCAAAACGCGCCCCAAACTCAAGGTCGGCATCTGCGGCGAACATGGCGGCGATGCGGACAGCGTAAAATTTTGCCACCAGGTCGGCATGGACTACGTCAGCGCTTCTCCCTTCCGCGTTCCCATTGCGCGCTTGGCAGCAGCTCAAGTAGTAGTTGAAGAAAAGCAAGCCGAGAGAAAGAAGGGCAAGTAGGCAAAGAAATCGATTCGAATCAACTTAAAGTAATACTTGAAGTCGCCGGCGCGCAGACATTTTCCTAATCTCTGCCTGCTCGGCGCGTGCATTATTTCTACGTCGGCATTTTGAAGAAAAAATACAGGCCCAGGAAAAAGAAAATGATGTCCGGCGACCACCCTGCCAGAAACGGGGGAAGCTGGCCAACGCCGCCCATGGCTTCCAGAAGCTTGGCCACCGACCAATAGACGATTCCGAATCCCACTCCGAGCGCCACGCCGCCCACTGCCCCCCGCGTGCCAACCAGAAACGCGAAGGGGATCGCCAGAAGCATGCTTACCGGCGCGAGCAGCGGGAAGGCAATCTTTTCGTGCCATTGCACCGTCAGAGTTGAGACGTCAAAGCCCGCACGATGCAGTCCTTCGATATAACGCCGCAATTCGCGCCAGCTCATCTGGAACGCCTGCCGAACCTCGCGGTTGAAATAGCTGGGGGGCTCGGTGAGCTCTGGCAGTGAGGCGACCGGCGGAAGCCGCTCGTAGCGGACAATCGTGCCGTCTGCAAAATCGCGCACCCAGCTACCTTCGAGAACCCACAACTTTTGCGTCTCCGACCACCGCGCGCGAGACGCAAAGATGCGGCGCCGAACCTGAAACGTCGCCGGATCGATTTCCAGCACGGTGAGCCCGCCAAAAAGATTCTGCGTGGGGTCGAAGAGATCGTAATTGTAGATTTTTGAGTCTTCACCGAAGATCCATCGCTGGGGGTGAGTATACGTTTGGGGAGGCTTGCCCTTGATTTGGTTGCGCAGAGCATCCTGTCGCTGACTTGCATAGGGAAGATACGTGTCGTCGAGCCCGATCATGGTTACCGCCAGGGCCAGCCCCGCAAGCAGCAGCGGCACCGCCAGACGGTACATACTGATACCGCTGGCCTTGATGGCCACGATTTCATTGTTCTTGCTCATGATCCCCATCGTCACCAGTACGGCGACCAGCGCCCCTAGCGGCGCCAGTTGATAGAGCAGATAGGGAGCAAGGTAGCGGAAATAGTCGACCACGATCAGAAAGGGAACGCGGTGACGCGCAATGTCGTCGAGTAACTCGAAGAACGTGAAGGTCTCAAAAAGAAGGACAAACGCCCCCATCAACAGCGCAAAATAATAAAGGAAACGCCGCAGAACATACATGTCTATCAATTGCGGGAAACTTCCGCTGGACCGCGCCAGGATTTCTTGTGATATGCGCTCGCCATTCACTCCGTTTGCCGCGGCGGCTCTGGCGCGAGCTTGCGTTCTCCGACGGCGCAACAGACGTTTTCTGGATTCCAAATAGATCATCGGCCGGAGCCATAGGGTTTCGCCGCGGAATTGCTGCATCCGCGGCATGAGCGTCAGCCCCAGCGCGAAAAGAACAGCATTGGCGATCCAGATTCCCGCTGCGGGTGTCAGCGTGCCTTGCCGCGCAAGCCCCGCCCCCAGGACGGACAACAAATAATAAGAGGAGATAAGGATCACCGCGAGCAACGTCCCCGCCGCCCGGCCGCCGCGCCGAGGCTGCGCACCCAGCGGAACGGCGACCAGCGCAAAGGCAAAGCAGGCAATCGGAAAAGCAAAGCGGCGGTGCAGTTCGACGCGGGCTTCGCGCCAACCCGGGCCGCTATCATTCAAAAGCTCGCGAACCGAGCGTTCGGGATTGTTGAGCTGGCGCGGCTGGGCAACTGCCAGGCCGCTGAACTCGATGGGCCAGTCGCTGCGGCCGAATGCCGTGACGGAGTAGTGATCTGCATCTTCGCGCGAGAATTCGTGCGTCGTACCGCCCTGTAGATGGAGCTCCACCTTCCCCTGTTTCGGTTCGGCGATGACAATGGCGTTCTCCGCCAGCGTCACTCGCGAACCGCCCTCTCCGCCCGTCTCCGCCAGAAATACGCCGTGCCATTGCGTGCCGCTGGCCGCAACATCGTTGACGTAGAGAACCTTGCTCGGGAAGCGCTCGTCGAAAACGCGTGGCTGCAGCTGAAAGGAAACTTGCGAGGTGATCAAATCGGCCTGCAGGGAACGAAACGTCCGCAGGGCCAGCGGTCCAAGCCAGGCCGTCATTGCCAGCGTCACTGCCGCGCCGGTGAGCGCCAGGACGCCGACAGGAAGCAGGATCCGGCGGCGGCCGATGCCCAGCGCCGTGAGCGCGATGATCTCGCTGTCGGCGGACATTCGCCCGAGCCCCAACAGCACACCGATCAGCGTAGCCATCGGCACGGTAAATACAAATACGGCGGGGAATATGCAGAGAAAAAGCTTTAGAACCTGCGCCCCGGACCCACTGTGACGAACAAAAAGCTCCATCAAGCGCACGAGCTGGGGCACGAAAAATACAAAGGTAAAGACGACAAGTCCGAGAAGTGCGTGGCGGAAAACTTCGCGGATGATATACCGGTCCAGGATGCGCATGACGGAAACGGTGAGTGTAACACGGACGTGACAACGTTCGCCCTGCCGCGTCCCTCCGCCATTCTTCGGAAAGCCTGCGATCGCCGCCTCTAAACTCCCAAACCTAGCCGCGCGCGGGGAGAGGACTCTCCAAGTAAGCCCAGCGCTCCACGATATGCCGGTTGAAGACCCTCCAAATCACAATTCCAGAAAATTCCAGCCGCTGCTTCGAGCTTCGATACCACATCGGTGCCCGTCCAACGGTTGCGCGCCACGACTTTGTCGTCCTCGGCAATCATTGTCTTCGATGGTCACCCGTAAATCGGGAACTTTTTTGAGCGCGGCGCCGACGTACGCTATGACGCCTGCCGGTCCCGGAGGCAGTCCCGGCGGGACGTCTCGGCCCCGTGATCGACAAAGCCGGGTGCGAAATTCACTGCACCGATGTACAGGTTTTTTCGGTTCACGAATTCCTCAAAATGATTGCGGATGAATTCTTTCATCTCCGCGTAGGTCATGTCTGTCTTGGGATTCTTGACTTCCGACGGTCCAACCGCTGCGTTCATCCTGGCACTCCTTCTTCAGGCGGACGCAGCCTGATCTCGAAATTCCCGCGCATTGGCCGTCAGATATTGATCGAGCGTCATGGGAGCGCGTTCGATCAAGGTCTTCAGCAGGCCATCCGTTTTCGCGCCGCCACCTTGCTTGTAATACTGCTGAAGTTCCAGTAGCGCCGTCACCTGCCACTCCGGCATACCCAGGCCGAGCATGACGCCGCGCTGCGCGGATTCGGGAATATCCACGTAGTTCACCGTGCGGCCGGCGGCCTTGGAAATTCGCTTCGCCAACTCCTGGTTCGATATTGCTTCCGGCCCATTCAATTCGTAGGTCTTTCCCGCGTGCGCGCCTCCCTGAAGCGCTTTGACGGCGACAACAGCGATGTCACCAACGTCCAGATAGCTGACCCTGGCGTCACCCATGGCAACGTAAAACGCGCCCTGCGCCCGAATGCTGGGAGCATTGTAGGCCACGATGTTCTGCAGAAACCCATTGGGCCGCAGGATCGTGTAGCTCATTTTTGTCGCCTTGAGCTTGTCTTCCACTTTGCGGTGCCAGCCTGGAAACGATTTCGCGTAATCTCCCGCTCCCAGCGCGGAATTAAGCACGACGTGCTTCACCCCGGCTTCCTTGCACGCGTCCAGCATATTGCTCTCCAGTTCCACGAGCTGCGGAATCGGAGAACACACAACATACACGGAAGTCACCCCGTTCAGAGCGTTGCCGAGACTCTGCTTGTCCGAATAATCCGCAAGCACGGCCTCGCATCCAGAGGGTGCCTTCGCGGCCTCTTCCTTTGACCTGTACATGGCGCGGACTTTGGACTCCTTCCGGTTCGCTTCCTGCAAAACCACTTTGCCAACACTTCCGCTGGCACCTGTAATGAGGATCATTTTTTGCTCCCACTTTCTGCGGCCAGCGACGGCCGGCCGAATTCAGGCTGACTCGCGCGGGCTAAATACTTCAAGGACATGGTATAACGGCCTTTCACTGCGGTGAAGTACGCACAAATTTGTAAGCTCGGAGTCCCCGAGGAAGGGTCACCACGGCTGTCCGGTTCAGGCGCCCATCAACGTCCTGAGCGGCAAATGGAAACTCCAGGCAGTCTGGCGACTTTCTTTTGGCCCGCTGCGCTTCGTGGAACTCCGCAATCTTTTGAGAGGCGTCGGCGAAAAGGAAAGCAAAAGCAGGTCCGTCGCGGCGCTCGCGATGACATGCATAGAGGAGGGAATGGCGGCGACCGGGGAATGATGGAGCTAGCGGGTGGGGGTGACGGAGGCGCCTAGTTCCTTGAGTTTGCCGCGGGCGAGGCGATCTTCGTCGCTACCCGGGAAGCGCCTGACGACTTCGCGGAGTTCGCGGAGGCCCGCGGTCTTCTGGCCGAGTTCGATGAGGGCCAGGCCCTTCCTGAGGCGCGCGGGACCGAGCTTGAAACTCTTTGGATAGGCGGTGAGCACTTTGTCATAGGCGGCAACGGCATCAACGTACTGCTTCTGCTTGTAAAAGATTTCGCCGAGATAGAACTGCGCGTTAGAAGCGAGGTCAGTGTCGGCGTAATACTTGAGGTAGTCCTCAAATTCGGAGCGGGCGAGATCGTATTTGCCGCTGGTGATATCACGGAGGCCGTTGGAATAGAGCGTGTCGGCGGAGGGGGCTGGGCCGCCAGGAGCGGCGGAGGAGCTGGGCGAAGCACCAGTGGAAGAGGCGGGGCTGGCGGCGCCGGCGGCCGGGGCGGGCGCGGTGCCGGAAATTTTGGCGTCGAGGCTTTGCACGGAATTCTGAAGATCGACGAGCTGCTGGTTGAGCTTGCCGAGGCGCGACTTGATCTCCTCAAGATTGTCCGAGAGACCCTGAACCTGAGTGGACATGGTGTCGAGGCGCGCGCCGGAATTGGCCTGAACATCCTGCACGGACTTCTGGAGCGAGCTCATGGTGGCGCCGAGTTTGTTAACGTTGTCGCTGGATTGCTCGACGAGCGTCTTCATGACGGTGTGGTCCTGCGTGACCTGGGTGGAAAGATCCTTCTGGCCCTGGAGCAGGGAGGTGACGTCGCGCTGAAGCTCGATGAGTTCGCGTGCGACGGCTTCGGCGGGGCGGGGGCCGACCAGGCTTCCGGCAAGCGCGCCGGCGAGAACGGCGGCACTGAATATGGCGATGTGGCGAATACGCATGAACGATCCTCCTCAGGGGCTCTGAAAGGCCGCAGATGAATGGTGGCCGTACGGCAGCCATCAAAAATCATACAGGCCGGGGGAACAGCTTTAACTCTAATTAGAGAGCCGCGAGGTGGCAAGAGTTTGCCGGGCCTCGCGGCTCTTTTGGTCAACAATCGGTCATCGTGGGCGAACAGAGTAAAGCTGGTTAGTTGGCCTTCAGGAAATGGCCGCGACGGTTTTGCTGCCAGCAGGACTCGTTGCTCTCGTTGCAGAAGGGCTTCTCCTTGCCGAAGCTGACGGTGCTGAGGCGATCGGCAGAAACGCCCAGAGAAACGAGATACTGCTTCACGGCGGTGGCGCGGCGATCGCCCAGGGCCAGGTTGTATTCCGTGGAGCCACGCTCGTCGCAGTGGCCTTCGATGGTCGCCTTGATGGACGTGTGCCGCTTCAGGAAGTCCGCGGTCTGAGAAAGGGCAGCGCGAGCGTCGGGACGAATGTCGGCTTTGTCGTAGTCGAAATAGGCATCGCGCACTTCTCTCAGAAAGAGTTCGTCGTCCGAGGGCCCCTTTGGCGGAGGCGGCGGAGGCGGCGCATTCACAGTGACGGTTGCAGTGGCGCTGGCGGAGCCGCCGGGACCGGTGGCAGTAATCGTGTAAGTCATGGAGTCGGATGGGGTGACCTTAGTGGAGCCTTGAGCGGTCACGGCGCCGACATCGGGCGCGATGCTAAGCTCCGTAGCATCGGTGGAATTCCAGCTCAAGGTCGCTGATTCACCTTTGTTGATGGAACTCGGACTGGCCTGCAGCGTCACCGTGGGACGCGCGGGCGCCGGCGCTTGCACTGGCGGTGGCGGCGGTGGCGGCGGTGGTTTGTGGTGACAGCCGGCCGTGAGAGCGACCATGGACAACGCGACGAGCAAGGCGGCGCGATAGAGCGAGCGTGAAGCCAGATTCATGCAAATCCTCCTCAGTGAAGTTCCCGTGTTCGTCCCGCCAGAGGCACTATCGTAACACCGGCGGGCTGGGTTCGGGTAATATCTCGTATCACGATATGAAATACATCGTACTCGGACGCGTGGCATAAACTTCAAGAGCGGCCGGCAAGGCGAAACCGGGACAACCGAGACAGAAGGCACCTGCGTTTGAGATGCGCGGGATGCCCCGTCCGGTTCCATGAAAAATCTCATCGGGGGGACCAGTTGGGCGATTCGTTGTGCCCCGTGGTGGTTAGCTGATGCGGCTGCGAACCGTCCGCAAGCATGGTCCAGATCTGGCGGGTGCCACCGCGGGTCGATTCGAAAACTAGATGGCGGCCGTCCGGGGCCCAACTGGGACGCTCGTTGCGGCCCTGATCGCGGGTCAGTTCGACAAGCTGGCGGGTGGCGGCGTCCATGATGTAGATGTCGTAGTTGTCGTTGGGGCGGCGCCAACTGAAGGCCAACAACTGGCCATTGGGGGCCCACGCCGGGTCAATGACGTAGCCTTTGTCTGGGAGGTCCAGCTTGGTCTCGCTGGTGCCGTCGGAATTCATGAGGTAGAGCTGGGGAGTGCCGGCGCGATCGCTGACGAAGGCGACGGTCTGACCGGTTTTCGGATTCCAACTGGGAGACATGCTTGCACCGTTGGCGCTGGTCAAGCGCTTGGGGCGGCCACCGTTGATGTCGGAAACGTACAGCTGAGGATTCCCTTGCATCGAGGATGAAAAAATAATCTCCGTGCCGTCGGGAGACCACGCGGGTGTGATATTGGTGCCGCGGAAGCGTGGGAAGGACACCAGCTTGCCGGTGTCCAGCGAATACATGCAGATCTGCGCGCTGGTGAGGCCCGCGGATGGCGCGAAACAAGTGAAAGCGATGCGCGAAGCATCGGGCGACCAACGGGGCGTGAGAGAGATTGATCTCAGGGTAGTGAGTTGGTGCTGGTTGGAACCGTCGTAGTCCATCACCCAAATTTCTTTGGCGCCGCCGCTGCGCGAGCTAACGAAGGCAATCTGCGTGGAGGCCACGCCGGGGAGGCCGCCGGAGAGCTTACTGATGATTTCGTCGGCAAATTGGTGGGCGAATTTGCGAACTTGAAGATCCGTGGGAGCGCCGCGATAGACCTTTCCGACGACCGCCTGAGCCGAGGGATTGCGCACGTCATAGAGCCATGCTTCGATGGCCACTTCGGATGCGGATTCGGAGAGATTGCCGAAGGCGAGGAAATTGGCGTTGGTGGGAGGATCGATCCAGATCGCGGGTTTCAGTTCGGCAGGGATGCTAGGTGCTTGAGGTGGATAGAAGCTAGGACTAGGAACCTCGAGAATGCCGGAGAGCTGGAGATCGTCACGCACGACCTGGGTAAAAAGGGAAGCATGAGATTTCGCTGCCTCGGAGCGCGCGGCGAAGTCTGCGATGGCGAGGCGAGGCTTATTGGCATCCAAGCCGATCGCGGTGCGAAACCAATCTTGCGCCGCCGCGGATCTCCCACAAAAAGCGAGAATCACCAAGACGAAGAATGAACTAAGGCCTCTGAGCTTTGATTGCACCCTCACCTCCGACAATATTAACTAATTCCGGGAACCAGAAGTCACGTCCTTACCGTATGGACGGGGGATTGAAATCCAAAGTGGCAATCACATAAGCGCCTGAATAGTCGCCGGGCAATTTGGTCACCGGAGTCGAGCTTAGCACGGCCCGCAGCGCCGAATTGTCATAGGAAGCATTCCCGCTGGATTCGGAAATGCGCGCGTCCTTGAGCGTGCCATCACGATTGATGGTAAAGGTGACCGCGCAGTGCATGGTTCGCGAGGCACGCGCAGTGGCATCGATCGTCCATTGTTGCCAGTTGCTGTAGATCCTGTTCTTCACAGCTTCGATGTACCAGCCATAGCGGGAAGCAAAATCAGCTCCACCCTGACCCTGGACGGTAACGCCATTCGAGCCTTCACCGGGCGTCGGAGAATAGCCCGTGGGAAGATCTGGATTGCCACCTTTGCCGTAGGGAACGGCGTTATCGGGAGTAGGGGTCTTGTTTTCGAGAGTTCTGGATTGCCGCGATGGTGGCAGAGGCTTCTCTTTGGTGAATTTTGGGATTTTTGTGGCGTCGGTTTTCGGCTCGGGCGGTTTCGGAGGCTCTTCTTTGTGAAGGCCCTTCGTGGGATCGACTGCCTTACTTTCGGTAACAACCGATTCTTTAGGCATGGGG
>QHZB01000209.1 GCA_003224525.1 Acidobacteriota bacterium
AAGGGTCCCAATCATCTCCAGATATTCCTCGCCGGTCAGAAACGGATAGAGATTGGCCTCTTCTGGAACGTAGCCGAGGCGCTTTCGATAAGAGACCAGATCGCTTTGAATGTCCTGGCCCTCGAAGAGAACCTGGCCGCGCGTGGGTTGCAGGAGGCCGGTGAGGACTTTTACGGTGGTACTTTTCCCAGAGCCATTGGGGCCCAAGTATCCAAGCACCTGGCCAGGCTCAAGACGAAATGTGACTTCTCGAACAGCAGGGACGGAACCATAGAACTTTGCGAGAGCAATCGCTTCGAGCACGGCCATCCCCTTGATGAGCAAGCAGACAAGCTTCCGCCCTGGCTTGAGACAATTTCGTTTGACACCGTACGAACAGACAAAGTTTCCGTGGGCCGAGGAAGGGTGCACCGCCTACACCCAGGTTTTTTGACAAAGAGTGCGGAATCGCTTGAAAAGAATAGGGTTGCTTTTTTGACGAGTGCAACAGATCTGCAAATAAGTGCAAAAAAGAGTGCGCATGTTCTTCAAGAGAATGGAGTTAATCTTAGGGACAGAGTCAGATTCTCGAAAAAGTCACTGGCACGTCAGGATCTGGAAGGGGTTTCCACGCCACCCGAGATAAGGCTAACCCCGATAAATTGGATTCGCTCCATCTGGAAAAGGTTGGTTGATTTGTTAGTTGGCGACAGTGCTGTCCCATTAAAAGTCGAATAGATTCAACTGGATGCAGGGCGCGGTATCTGTGATCTCGTCGCTGAAGTTGGAAAACCCCTCTAGAATTGAGGGTTTTTTCGAAAACTGTGACGCTGAGAATCTGCGGAATTTGGTGCAGGCTCAGGTCCAGCCCCAGTTGCTTTTTGAGAATCGCCACGAGCACGTAAACCGATAAGCCCATGCCAAGCTTGGGTTTCACTGCGTTTCTCCGAGGTGCCGTAGAAAGCTGTGATGCGCAAGAGCAGTAGGATGGCGCCAAAAGAGAAGCAAACAATTGAAATCGAAAAAACTGACAGAGACCCCTTACTTTCGTTCAATCAAGCAGTTACCGTGGATTGCTCGGACTTTCTTGGGACGGCACTGAGTTGGCGACTAGAATCTAGCGCGGGGCGTATCCCATGAAACAGTTTCTTCCAAGGTGGCTAAGCGCCTGCTTCCTTGCCCTCCTGATGGCGGCGAGTCCCCCAGTTCACGGTCAGGACCGAAAGGTCCCGCCGACCGTTCTTGTTTTGCCCAATGATTCCGTGGGGCAGCTGGTCAGCCTGGTTCGAGAGAAGGCGAAGTCGCTCGAAGGCAGTTCCGGGATGCGCCTTGGTTTTCAGGCCTTCACGACGGCGCACGGGCTTGCCGCAGAAAGCATCCGTTATTCGGACTACGTCATTGTCCGATTGTTGTTTGAGGCGACGCGGGATGCGGGCTCCTGGAACCTGCATTGGGCGATTACGGATCAACCGCCTAATTCGGACCGGATCTGGCAACAGTGGAAGGGGGTGACGAGGCCATCTGCTTTGGAATCAACGGCTACGGCGGAGTGCGATGAACTTTCCGCGCTGTACGCGTTCCTAGTGGAGAGAGCGGGCGTCAAGAGCGTCGGACTGTTCTGGCCTGCGCCGAATCACACGGTCGCGGTTTGGGTGGTGAGGCCAGCGACAGGGCCAGTCGTGCGCGTGGTAGTACCCACCTCCCAGATCTTCCTCGACGAAACCGACCGTTTTGACACCAAGAAATTTAATCCCTGGCGTCAGAAGACCATCTACGAATACACACGCCGCGACGTCCCGGACTCTTATGAACTTCCCAAGCCTCTTTTCGACTACTTCATGCAGCAAATGGACAAGTATGGGGGCGCTTCGGATGGCACGCTTCAACAATTGCGCTATCTGCGCGAAGGCGTCTTTCTGCGAACGGGGACTCCCGAGCAAGCGGCTCGCGAAGCGTTGAAGAAGCGCAGCGCACTAGGGTCCGGCCCCGCCGAAGATCTGGCGGCGCTGGAGAGATTCGCGCAGGATATGCGTTCCTGGGTTCCCCACTAGGTGCCTTGGCGGCCGGGGACGAGATTGTCTGCGAGGTGGTGGGCGACGGTACCGGCCTGGGCATCGACGCTGAAAGCAATCCTTTTGTATAGGGCGCAAAGGGCTTGCGATAGGCCTTGAAGACGATGTTGACGCTCATATGGCCAGAAGGGTCGTACATGATGAGGCCGGTGGGGCGGTCATAAACGTTCGTGCGGCCAGGGGGATTGCCTTCGATGGAAACTTGTCGCCAAGCACCGAGGAACTTCTTCGACAGCTCGTCGGGATTGGGAGCGGCACAGGTCGTGGCCAGACAAAAGAGAATTAGGAAGGAGGCAGTGAATTTGCGCATGGGGAATATCCTCAAGCGCAATCTCAAAGTGAGTCAAGATAGCACAGAGTGTCGCTGGTTGAGACAGTTTCCGAAGGACGACAACGGGCAGTGTGATTCAGCGGCTAGTGCCTATATGGACACTGAAATCAGTTAGCTGAGGAAAAAGCGGGTGAGAACTGTATTGAAAAGAAAGCAGATGGCAGCGTTGTGACTTGACCGGCGAGGAAGGGCATTGCCTGCGGCCGGAGTGGGAATGAAGCAATGAGTGTTTTGGTATGCGCGGTGCACGTATGGGGGCATTGGTCCGCGCACGCGACGGTTGGTTACCGGGGGAAATGGTGCAAAGCGGCGCTAGGGAGACCACAACCGCAGCCTGAAGTTGACTGTTGGAAGTGGCTGTTCGCGGCCGTACGAATTGACTCCCCCAACCGCCAAGTCTCCTGAGGGAATGCCTCAAAAGTGCGCAGCAGGTCGAGATGCTGTGCAAATTGCAGAACGTAAAGAAGTTGTGTTTAAGAGCTGGATTCCTTTCCCTCCTTTTCTTCATTTTCTTCATTATAGCGGCGACCGTCTGGGCGCCGATGGCGAAGGCGCAGGCGCCTGGTTCCGAGCAGGCGGACGGAAAGATTTCAGGGAGCGTGCTTTTGAAAGCGAACAATCGGCCCGCGAGCCAGGTGGCCGTAAAATTGAAATCGCACGCCGCGGGAATATTCCGCAGCATCTTGACGGACCTTGAAGGCCACTTTGAAGTGCGAAGCCTCCCTCCTAGCACGTACGAGATCATCGTCGATGAACCGGGGTACGAGCCGGCACACCTCAGCACACAGCTCGACGGTTCGTCCTCGGGGCTTGTGCTTTATCTGAAGTCATCCAACATGCCGCAGATTCCGCGAGATAGTTACACGATTTCGGCACGAGAGCTGAAGATTTCCGGCAGGGCGCAGCACGAATATGAAAAGGGATTGGGGAGCTTGGCAAAGAAAGATCTCCCTGCGAGCGTGAGCCACTTCAGGAAGGCTGTCCAAACGTTCCCGGATTTCTACGAGGCCTATTATCACATTGGCGTGGCGGAGACGAGACTCGGCCATTTGGATGAAGCGATGCAAGCTTTTCAAAAGGCCATTGATTTGAGTGGCGGGAGGCATGCGTGGGCAGAATTTGGGATCGGCTACGTTCTTTATCTGGAAGGAAAAGCAGAGGAAGCGGTAACCATCATTCGCAGAGGATTGGAACTGGATGGAAGCTCAGCTGATGGTTACTTAGTTCTGGGCATGGCGCTATTGCGTGTCAATCGCCTGGATGAAGCGGAAAGAAGCGCGCGTGAGGCTCTTCTCCGCAAGCCCAATTTCGCCCAGGCATATCTGGTGCTTTCGGATGCTTGCGGGAACAGGCACGAATACCACGCGCAACTTCAAGATCTGGATGCTTACCTGAAACTTGAGCCGAATGGAGCAGAGAGCGAACACGTCCGCAGAGCGCGCGAGGTGGTTCTGAGAATTCTGGCCAAGCCTCATTCCGAAGACTGATTTTGCTTCGAACAAGTAGGTCCCGTTCAACACCCCTCAGGACACACAGGTGCGAACCGACAAAGTGCAGGGCTAAAGCCCGCCGCTACAAAAACAGAATTCAGGAGACAGCGCGTTTGCGCCAGAAGAAGTAGGCGGGAAGGCCGATGAGAAACAGCAGGACGGCGGCGGCGAGATTCATGAATTGGGAAGGGTCACGGAAGGCGAGATAAATGGCATTGCCGACGATGACAGCGGCGACGAGGACAAAGATGAGCGGCGTCCACGGATAGCCCGGAACGCGATAGGGAATGGGCCGCCCTGCTGAGATGCGACGAAAGGGAAAAATGGCGGCGGCGCCGAGGCCGTAGAAGATCCATCCGATAAAAATCACGCCTTCGACCAATTTGCTGAAAGTGCCTAATTCACCGGCGCACACCAGAACAGCTGACCAAACTCCAAGTCCAATGATGGCTGCCGCCGGAGTCTTAAAGCGCGGGTGAACGTCCGCGAGCTTCTTGAAAAAAAGCTTATCGTTGGCCATGGCGTAGAAAACGCGAGGGGCCGTTAGGATAACGCTATTGGCGGCGCTGAAAGTGGAAATGAGAATGGTGAGCGCGACGATTTTGCTGGCCCCGGGGCCGAGGACCATGCCGACCGATGTGGCAGCGATGGTATCCGTCAAAGCCATGTCTTTAGGGCCGAGGGCGAAGAGGTAAGCGACGACGGCGACGAGATAGAGTCCCACGAGAATCAGTGAACCCATTAGAAAAGCGCGCGGAAAGGCTTTCTGTGGATCAATGACTTCGCCGGCGCTGTAGGTGCCGAATTGCCAGCCTTCATAAGCCCAGAGAACGGTGATCATCGCCAGGCCAAAATTGGACCACCGTCCGAGTCCGTGCCGAGTTGCTCCCAAGGCCGAGGGGATGTCGCGCCCATGATGACCAAGAGCCAGCAGCAAAGCGCTGAGGATGACGATGATGCCCATCTTGACGAGCGTAGTCCAGTTCTGAAGGTCGGAGCTTTTGCGCGTGCCCCAGACGTTTATGGCTGTGACGATTCCGATCATCACGACGGCGGCGATGGTTTGCTCCACGGGAGAAATTGGGAGAACCCTAGCGAGATATTCACTGAAGGCCCGCGCCAAGGCGGCGACGGAGCCGCTTGCGATGACGAGAAAAAGGCACCAGCCGTAGAGAAAGGCGGAGAGGCGGCCGAAACCGTCGCGAATGTAGCAATACAAACCGCCAGCTTCGGGGTTGGCAGCAGCGAGCTCAGCGTAAGTGAGCGCGCCGAGCAACGAGAGGACGCCGCCCACTATCCAGACCATGAGCGAAAGGCCGACGGAGCCATCAACTTGACGAAGAATCGGGCCGGGCGTGCGAAAGATGCCGGAGCCAATGACGGAACCGATGAAGAGGAGCAGAAGATCGCGAAAGCGGAGTGTGCGGACGAGTTCAGGCATGGGCAGGCTGGCGCGGCATGGCGCGTTCAGACCGAAGGCATCATAACCGGAGATGGGAAGCGGTCAATGGGAAGTTGGAGGAATGTAGAGAGGCGCGGGCATGAAGGAGAGGAGAAAGATCAGCAGAGCCAGGAGCGCTCCCCAGCGGCGGCTGGAATCGAGAGCCGTAGGATCGTAGATGGGTGGGACGCGGAGGAATCGCATTGCGAGGATCATAGCCGCCCAGAAGTACCAACCTTCCCAGAAGCCGAGGAGTCCGAGCACGATAAAACCAGCAGGAAGGAGGAGCGACGAATACCAGTGCAAGCGAGGGTTGAGCGAACGAAGAATATGACCACCATCGAGCTGGGCAACGGGCACGAGGTTCAACGAGGTTAATAAGAGGCCGACCCAGGCGGCGCGGCCAATCGGCGGCAAGAGAAGCGCGCCGGGCGAGATTCCGGGATGCAGGAGCGCGTCCAAGAGGCGCAGCAGGAGCGGAGTGCCATAGATGATTTCGGCGTGCGCAGGGTCGGCGAGGCTGGGAACAAGCTTGGCATGGAGGACGCCGTAGACGAGCGCAGGAACGGCGAAGCCAAAACCTACGAGCGGGCCTGAAGCCCCGACATCAAACAAAGCCTGGTTCGTGAGGATAGGCGAACGAATCAAGATGAAAGCACCGAAGGTGCCGTTCAAGTTGGGGAAGGGAACGAAAAAAGGATAGGTGGCGCGAATATGATGATAGCGGCAGGCAAAGAAATGACCCAGTTCGTGCGTGAGAAGAATGGTGAGCAAAGTGAGAGCAAAAGGCAGGCCTGCGGCGAGGCCGAGGGGGTGTTTGTAAAAAAGTGTGAAAGAGCGGAGAAATTCGTCGAAAGAGAAGGCTTCATTCTGAGCGTAGGCAGTCGCGAATTGCGTGCCAGCGACGAGGCAAGTGCAAAGCGTGAGGAAGAAGAGGATACAAGCAAGAATCAACATCTTTCTGGAAGGACGGTAGGGGACAGGGGTGTCGCGGACGCTGCCGGAAGATGCGGAGCGCCAATCCACGTTCATGGGAATGGACGGCGGAGGATTTTCTGGGAGTGGCGCGCTCACGAAGTGGCCGACGTTACATTTGGAATCGTCACTTGCCAGTACAGCACAATTGCGCGGGTTCGCGCCAGGACCGAAGCCCTGCGGCGGTCGTAGGCTTGGAGCGATTGAGGATATGCCGCGACAGGCCTAATCCGCTTTTTTTTCTTCTTCGATGCCCTGAAGCTCTTTGCCGGGCTTGAAGCGGACGGCCTTGCCCGGCGGAATACTCACCTCTTCGCCGGTGCGGGGATTGCGGCCGATGCCGGTCTTGCGCGGCTTCACACTGAAGACGCCGAAGCGGCGGAGTTCGATGCGCTGGCCGCGGCCAAGAGCCTGCTTCAACGATTCGAAAACAGTCTCAACGGCCTGCTCGGCTTTGGCGCGGCTGATGTTCGTAGTGGCGACGACGGCATTTACGATATCGAGCTTGATCACGCGATCCTCCCGCGCTTCCGAGGCAGATGCTAGTGGGTGCGGCGTGGGTTGTCAAGACGTGAGGGGTAATCTACACTGAACATCTTTTGGCGCACTCATTCCAATCACTTTGGTGTGGCAACAAATCGAAGAAACAAATCGAAGTTACAGATCGGGGAGGACTGGATGGCCGTCAAGCCAGACCGCTGGATCCGGCGCATGTCGCTGGAGCACAACATGATCGAGCCGTTTACGGACCGGCAGGTGCGCGAGGGGGTGATCAGTTACGGAGTGTCGTCATACGGCTACGATATTCGAGTGGCAGACGAGTTCCGGATTTTCACGAACGTGAACTCGACGATAGTGGATCCAAAACATTTCGATCCGCGGTCGCTGGTGGACTATAGAGGCGAGGTGTGCCTCATTCCGCCGAATTCCTTTGCGCTGGCGAGGTCGGTGGAATATTTCCGGATTCCGCGCAACGTACTGACGATTTGCCTGGGCAAATCAACGTATGCGCGATGCGGGATCATTGTGAACGTGACGCCGTTCGAACCGGAGTGGGAAGGGTTTGTGACGCTGGAAATCAGCAACACCACGCCGTTGCCGGCGAAGATTTACGCGAATGAAGGGCTGTGCCAGGTGATCTTTTTCGAATCCGACGAAGATTGTGAAGTGAGCTACAAGGATAAGAAAGGGAAGTACCAGGCGCAGAGCGGGATTGTTCTGCCGCGGCTGTAGATCAGATGACTGGTCCGAGTCAGCAGCACGCCTGTGAGATCCTGAGGCGTTTTTTCCGGCATTAAGCGAGCGTGACGCTGACGAGCGGGTAGCCGCGTTCGCGCCAGGCATCCAGACCGCCCTGCAGTGGGCGGATGCGCTTGAATCCGTTTTTTCTGAGGAGCAGCGCCACACGGGCGCTGGTGGCTTCGTTTGGTCAAGTGCAGTAGAGAATGACTTCGCGGTCGCGCGGCAGACGGTCACTCTTTTCCTCCAGCTCTTTGGAGTCCATGCGGAAGGCGCCGGGAATGGTTTCAGGGTCGGCCTCGAAGTCCATCGAGTGGCGCAGGTCAACGATGACCAGTTCTTCGCCGGAGTCGATCTTTTCCTTCAATTCGTCCACGGTGATGCGTGAGATGCGCAGTTCGCGGAGAAAGCGCTGGCGGGCGACAAACTTATAGGCGATGTAGGCGGCGAGTGCGCCGAGGAGAAGGACCAGGAGCCAGCCGCCGAGCGAGGCGAGATACTCGGCTACACGCTCGATCTGACCGCTGAAGACATAACCGAGGCCCAGGAAAGTGCCGGCCCAGAAGAGCGAGCCCAGGGCATCGAAGAGCAGGAAACGCCGGGGACGCATGTGAAAGATGCCGGCAAGGGGAGGCGCGACGGTGCCCAGACCAGGGAGAAACTTGGCCAGCAGAAGCGAGCGAGCGCCCTGCTTCGAAAAAAGGCCCTCGGTGCGGCGAACGCAGGAATCGGGTTCAAGTGAAATTTTGCAGAGAAGCTGGAGAATCTTGATGCCTTTGCGGCGGCCAAGCTGATACCAGATGGAATCCGCTGTTACGGCCGCGAGCATGACGTAGAACAGCGAAGCGAAAAAACTCATGTGGCCGCTACCGGCAAGCGCGCCCGCGGCGAGCAATAGCGGCATGGAAGGGACCGGCAAACCCAGCTGCTCGACGAAAACCCATCCTAGCAACAATGCGTATCCATGATGGAGGAGGAATTCGAGCGTGCGGTGCATGGCGGGCGGGGTCAGCGGTCTCCAGCTATTTCGTAGCGAAAGGAGCAGTATGCCCCCAATGACCGGCCATGACAAATTCGGCAATCGGCTTGCGTGTCCGGGGGGCCATCTCACGATCTTTCAAGGGTGCAGGCAAGGAAGCTGGGTCGCCCGGATAACCGATGGCAAGTGCGGCGATCGGTTCCCATCCTGCGGGAATCCCAAACACCTGGCGCGCTTTTTCCGGATCAAATCCGGCCATCTGATGGACGGCCAACCCGCGTGCCGTGGCCTCCACGGAGAGCAGGGCCGTCGCCGCGCCGGTGTCGTACAGCGCGTTGCGGTTGGGGGCGTCGTTCTTCGCGAAGGTCAGTTTCGCGACGGCGATTGCCAGCACGGGAGCGCTCCTGGCCCAATGGGCATTGAATTCGACGAGAACGCTCAACATTCTCGCAAAACTGTCCTGGTCATCTCTCGTGGCCACCAGATACGCCCAGGGCTGTTCATTACTGCTGGAAGGCGCCCAACGGGCGGCCTCGAAGATGCTGCGTAGAGCGTCTTGTGGCACAGGCTTGTCGGCGAAAGCGCGGGGGCTCCAACGTTCGCGAATCAGTTCGTGGACTGGAAAATCGCTTGGCGCTGGTTTCTGCATGAGTGCGATCCCTTCCCTATGCAATCCCTTGTTTGATGATTGAAACGGAGCGGGCGGTGCATTTGCACCGACCACTCCCCTCCCAAGCCGTGCCGTCAGTTGCCGGATTTCGCCGGAGCTTGCTTGATCATTTCGGCATCGATAGTGATATTGACATCGTCACCGACGACCACACCGCCGTTGTCCAAGGTAGCATTCCACTTTACGCCGAAGTCCTGGCGATTGATTTTTGTCGAGGCGCTTGCCGCGGCCCGTTGATTGCCCCAGGGATCTTTCACGGGAGCCGTCGGCCCCTCAACGTCGAGCACGACTTCCTTGGTGGTGCCGCGAATGGTGAGATCGCCGGTAACCTTGAGTTTTCCGGGAGCGAGTTGTGCGACTTTCTTGGATTTGAAAGTCATGGTCGGGAAGCGGGCGACGTCAAAGAATTTGTCGCTGCGCAAGTCGTTATCACGGGCGGGCTCGCGTGTGTCCACGGTCGAGACGTCAATAGTGACGTCGACGGTGGATTTGGTGACGTCATTCTCGTCCAGCACAATCGTGCCGATGACCTTGCTAAAAGCTCCCCGTACGGTGGAGATGGCCATGTGACGAACCGAAAACTGTGCGGATGAATGCTGCGGATCGATCCGCCACTCGGATGTGGCCGCGCTGGCAGGCAGCCAGAGAACGGCTGCGAGTCCCGCGGTTACTACGATTCGAGATAGATAGTTGCCCATGCTTTTCTCCTCTTCGTTTTTGATTGAACATTCGAAACTCGGCCCGAAAGGCCTGCTACCGAGACTTGCGGACGCGGACTTCTTCCAGCAGATCAGAAAGAATCTTCAGGCGCGCAACAGACATGTGCCGGAACTGGCGCTTGTGAAGATCGTGAACCGGCTGGTCCAGGGTTTTAAGAAGGCTGAGTGCTCGCGGCGTGATGCGCGTCTTTACGACGCGGCGGTCGTCGGTCTGGCGTTCGCGGGTAATCAGGCCGCGCTTTTCCATGCGGTCGAGGAGGCGCGTCATGTCCGGATCGTGAGAAATCATGCGGTCTCCGATGCCCCGGCAGGGCAATCCTTCGGGCTCGGCCCCGCGGAGAATGCGCAGGACATTGTATTGCGCGCCCGTAAGCCCCGCGGTTTTCACGAGTTGTTCTGCTTCCTGGCCGATGGTGTCGGCGGTTTCTAAGAGCGCCACGAAAATGCGGTTCTCCAGGGAGACGGCGAGCCGGGAGGATTTGGAGCGCAAGTTCATGCGGGGATAATAGTTGTTATAACGATGATTGTCAAGAGGAAAATAATATCCGGGATTCGCATGAGCCTGCCTAGGGTTTTCGCAGCGGCCGCAAGTGAATCTCGCTCAGGAAGCTGCGCGGGCCTTGGGTGACGATGGCTTCCACGGCGTGGGCAACATCTTCCGGGCTTAACACTTTCGACGCGTCCTTTGGGCTACGCCCGGAGAAATCCGTCGCGACGCTTCCCGGGCAAATCACACTGACGCGGATGCCGTGTTCCCGGAGATCTTCCGCCATGCAGCCGGAAAGGCCGAGGACACCCCATTTGGAGGCGCAATAGACCCCGCCGCCGGTGAAGGTGTTTTTTCCGGCCAGGGAACTGATGTTGATGATATCGCCCGAGCTGCGGCGGATCATGGAAGGCGCCACGGCGCGGGAAACCAGAAAGACGCTCTTGAGATTGGTATCAAGAACGCGATCCCAATCGGCTTCGGTTCTCTCGTGGGCCGGGCCGAAGAGGCCGATGCCGGCGTTGTTGACGAGGATGGTGATGGGACCCAGGGTGGATTCGGTCCCGGCAACCAGATCGGAAACGTTTGCTGGTTTTGTGACGTCGGCTACTTGGGTATGCAGGGGCACGCCGATTTTTGCGAGCTCCCGTGCTGATTCCTCGAGTGCGGCGCGATCCCGGCCACAAATCGAAACGGAGGCGCCCAGCAATGCCAGCCGGTGCGCGATGGCACGGCCGATGCCGCGGCTCCCGCCGGTGACGAGCGCCACACCGCCCGTAAGCGGCTTCTTCTCCCGGGGATCTTCATTCGTTCCGTTTATTCGGGCCATGAGAATTCTTCCTCGTACGGGCCACTCATTTTGTGCGACACTCATCCTATCATTAGAGTTTTCCGCAGAACTTGGGATCCCCGGGGGCCATGGGGGAAGGATAAAGAAGCCCTCTTCTGGATGAAGGAATTCCCTCAGGTTGTAATGTCAGTGAAAGGTAACGTCTTGCGGATGGGGTACGGATTTCCCTATAATCCCAAAGTTTTCCGAAACAGAGCGATTCCCGGTGGAAGCGTTCCAGGGTGCACCGGAAGCAGAAAACTCAGGCTTGCAGTTTGAGCGAGGAGAAAAGGGAATGAACGCAACACGAAGATTAGCGGGGCTCGCGATGGTCGCAACCCTTTTCCTGATTGCTGAGAGCGGACTGAGTGTATTCGCGCAAGCGCCGGCAACAGGTCAGGATGCCAGTGCGGCGAAGGGGCCGAAGTACACGCAGGCGGAATACAACGCAGAACAGGCCTGTGCGGCGGAGAAGGTTCCCGCAACGGTCATCAAGTGCGCGGATGATTTTGTGTCGAAGTATCCGAATTCCGATCTCCTCGTCTACATCTATCCGCTCTACTTTAGTGCGTACACCCAGCTCAAGAATCCTCAAAAGGTGATTGAATATGCAGACAAGCTGGTGGCCCTGGGTGACAAGGCGGAACCAGGAGTCCGGTACCAAGCGCTCTATGCTAGAGCTTTATCCTGCGCCAGCTTGAACATCAAAGACACTGATCCCTCTGCGAAGGACAACGCAACTAAGTGCCGAGACGCGGCGCAGCTTGGATTGAAGACCCTTGACGAGATAAAGAAGCCTGACACTACTTCCGTCGAAGACTTTGCGAAACAGAAACAAGCTCCAGCCATCCTTTTTAATTACACAGCGGGTAACGCGGCGATGACGCTGAAGGACTACGCCGCCGCGGTAGCTTCTTTTAAGGCGGTGCTGGCCCTGAATCCGGACGACCCAGTCGCCTACTACAATGTGGGCCGAGCCTACCAAGCGATGACCCCGCCCCAGCAGATGGATGCTTTCTGGTACTTTGCCAAGGCGGTGACGGCGAAGGGGGCGACGGAGGCGCAGGCTAAGCAGATCAAGACATACCTGCGGAAGCTGATCGCGAACTATCAGGGCGGAAACGTCTGCGACAGCCTCACGGATGCGGAGCTGAACGAACTGCTGCAGCTCGCCGGCACTTCGGCGGAGCGGCCCGAAAGCTACAAATTGCCGAGCAGCGCGGATCTTGATGCCGTTCGCAATGGGCCGCCGGTGATGACCATTGCGTCAGTGGTGACGGACCTTAAAGCTGGCGGCGATAAAGCCAAAATAACCTGGTTGGCGGCCTGCGGTCTGGAGTTTCCCGAAGTGCCAGGGAAGCTGATCGAAGTTGTGCCGGGGACTGACGCCATCGTTCTGAAGATCGCTTTCGTCACGAGCGATGACGAGTTTGAAAAAGCGACTACGCCGAATATGGATGTGAAAGCCGTCGGCCAGCCCGACGCGGCGCGCGTCGAGAAGGACAACGTTGTCCACTTTACGGGCACGCTGGTGGGATACGACCCTGATCCGGCGTTTTTCCTGCACTGGGAGAAGGCCAAAGTGAAGGAAGAGGACATTCCGAAGGAGAAGGGGGCCCCCAAGAAGCCAGTGCGGAAGCCGGTAGCGAGAAAGCCGGCTGCAAAACCGAGCTAATCTTCTCGGTCTCCGAAGCAGTTAGAAAAACGGCTCACCGGCCAAGCCCGGGGAGCCGTTTTCGTTTTTGCAAGCGATTTGGAGATTTGTCAGCGTGAAAGGCGGCGGTGACCGTTTGAATCGAGCTTGTACTCATCGATCTTGCGGCTCAAGGTATTGCGGTGAATACCAAGAATTTCGGCCGCGCGGGATTGGTTGCCGTTGGCGCGGTCCAGAACGCGCTTGATGAAGCGCTTCTCGAATTCGCCGACCGCTTCGTCAAACAGTATCCCGCGCTCCACCATCTGATTGACAAGTCCTTCCAATTGATCTTTCACGATAGCACGCTCCGCTCTAGAACTTACGGTGTGAGGGCCCGGCTTGCTAATCCAGTTCGCGCCCGGCCAGGATGCGATAGGCTTCCCGGTACTTGGCACGAGTGGCCTCGACGATTTCAGGAGGAAGTTCAGGGCCGGGCGGGGTTTTCGGCCACTGCATTCGCTCGAGATAGTCGCGAACAAACTGTTTGTCGAAAGAGGCCTGTGGACCGCCGGGGCTGTAGTGGGCAGCGGACCAAAAGCGAGAAGAATCGGGCGTGAGGGCTTCGTCGATCCACATCAAGTCATCGGCCGCGGCACGGTCGCGCGCCCGATGGTAGAGAATGCCGAACTCGAATTTTGTGTCGGCGAGGATCACCCCGCGCGGCTCGGCATGCGCGCAAGCGCGGCGGTAGATTTCCAGGCTGACGCCGCGGACCTTCTCGGCTAGTTCCTCACCGACCAGCGATGCCGCGTGTTCGAAAGAGATGTTTTCATCATGACCGGTGGCGGCTTTGGTTGCGGGTGTAAAGATGGGCTCTGGCAAGCGGTCAGATTCGCGCAAACCCGCCGGCAGAGGGATGCCACAGATTTTTCCCGTGGTCCGATAATCCTTCCAACCGGAGCCAGAGACGTAACCGCGCACTACGCATTCAATTGGCAGGGGCAGCGTCTTTTGAACAACCATGGAGCGGCCTGCGAGTTCGTCCTTGAACTTGTCGAAGGGCGGGGGGAAATCCGTGGCGCTGACAACGTGGTTGGGAACTACATCCTTCAGCAGATGGAACCAGTAAAGCGAAAGCTGCGTAAGGACGCGGCCCTTGTCGGGAATCGGCGTGGGAAGGATGACGTCGAAAGCGGATAGCCGGTCCGTGGCGACGATCAGGAGTTTTTCGCCGAGATCGTAGACGTCACGGACTTTGCCGCGCACGGCGGGCGTCAGGCCGGCGAATTGCGTTTCCCTCAAGACTTTCATGGCAGGAGCAGGTGACACTATAGAAAGTTCCCCCGACAAAGTGAGAAGCATTCTAGCGCAGCGCAACGCGAAGTCAAAGGCGGGCAGGAGGAATTTTTGCGAACGGACATAAGAAAAAATTATGCGGCTTGCGGAGAGTGACGCAGAGTTTCATGGGGAGGCGGCAGGAGCGCAGAAAGCTGCGCTACGACGTCAGTGAGGACCGATTTTATGCTGCGGAGGCAGCGGGGGCCTGCTGCTTTGGCGCGGGCGATTCCGATTCTTCCCAGCGGACGCTGACGAGTTTGGAGACGCCGGGCTCCTGCATCGTCACGCCATAAAGCACGCTGCCTATTTCCATGGTCTTGCGGTTGTGGGTGACGATGATGAACTGCGTCTGGCCGCTCATCTCGGCGATCAGGCGAGTGAAGCGCCCGACGTTGGCTTCATCGAGCGGTGCGTCGACTTCGTCCAGAATGCAGAAGGGGCTTGGCTGGTAGCGGAAGATGGCGATGAGCAGCGCCAGAGCAGTCATGGCCTTTTCGCCGCCGGAGAGCAGCAGCACGTTTTGCAAGCGCTTGCCCGGAGGTGATGCGACGATATCGATGCCCGCGTCGCCGGAGCTGTCCGGCTCCGTCAAGCGCATCTCCGCCATGCCACCGCCGAAAATGGTGTGGAAGGCTTCGGAAAAGCTCTTGTTGATGGCGTGGAAGGCGTGCTCAAACTTTTCCTTGGTGGCGAGGTCGAGTTCGGCGATGGCCTGCTGAGTATCCGCAATCGACTGCAGCAGGTCGTCGCGTTCGCGCGTCAGGAACGTGAATCGCTGCTCGCACTCGTTGAACTCTTCGAGCGCCATCATGTTGACCGGGCCCATCGATTCGATGCGCTGCTTCATTTCACGATAGTTGGTTTCCGCGATGGCCAGCTCTTCGCCGGACATGAAAGCCGCTTCCGTAGCGATCAGATCCTCGGGCTGCGCGTTCACTTCGCTCATGCACGTTTCGCGCAGATGCTCTCGGTCCGAGTCATTCTTGGCCCGGCCGACTTCCGCGTGGCTGCGCTGTTCGCGAAGTTCCTGCAGCGACTGGCGGCCCATGCGCAGCTGATCTTCCACCTGCGTGACGCGCGTGCGGGCGGCGTCCCATTCCTGCTCGAGTTCCCGCTGGCGGTTTTCCAGGCGCAGCTTTTCGCCGCGCAGGCCTTCGAGCTGCAGGGCGAGCTCTTCGCTTTGCCTGGTGAGGGCGGCAGTTTCGCCGCCGATGGAAGTCACTTGCTGCTGAAGCGCGGTTTCACGGCGCCCGAGCTCGGTGCGCTCCTCGTTCAGCCGAGCGGCGAGAGCCTCCGCGGCCATGAGCCGCTCATTCACCGCGGCGAATTCGGCGCGGCCGGCCGCAAGCTCATTCTGTTCCGATTGGATGGATCCGCGAAGCTGGACGAGTGCCTCGGCAAGCCGCACGCTTTCGGCATCGGCTTCGGCGCGGCTAAGCACGGCGGCGGCATGCTGGTTCTTCGCGCGCTCGGCACGCTGCCGCGCGTTTTCCACGTCCAGGCGGATGCGCGCGAGTTCGTTCTGGCAGACGTTGAGTTCCAGCCCGAGGCGGGCCAGTTCACTTTGCACCTGGCCGTGGCGGTGCATGGCGGAGATCGCTTCGCGTTCCGCTTCGCGCTGCTTCTCATTGATTTCCGAGAGCGCCCCTTCGGTGAAACGTAACTCGGAAGCTGCGGCTTCGAGCGCGGCCTGCTTTTCGCTCATTTCATGCTCGAGCTGCATCACTTCCGCGTCCAGGGCCCGCAATTCGCGCTTCATGCCCAGCGGACCAACTTCGTCGGGCCGGCCGCCTGTGACCATGCGGCCCTGGTAGCAGGTACCGTCGGGCGTGAGGAAAGCGTATTGCGAGTTTTCCCGCGACAATCTTTCCGCCGCTGCCGCGCTATCCGTCAAATACGCGGAGCGCAGCCGTGGCAAGAATTGTTTCGCCGCCGCACCGAGCGGATCGCGGAACTCCACCAGTTTGTCGAGCCGCGAGATGACTCCGTCTTCCGCACGGAAATTCACGATCGGCTCGTATTCGGAGGAGAGACGCAAGTTCCGGAGCGAATCCACAAAGAATGTCGCTCGGCCGCCCACTTCATTGCGGAGCATGGAAACGCCGGCGCGCGCGTGGTCGTAGGTCTCGACGACGACATATTCCAGTTCGTCGCGCAGGTACTGCTCGATGGCGGCTTCGTGCTGTTCCTCGACTTCGGCGTAATCGGCCAGCACGCCGACGGCATGAAAATCCTTCCCGCCACCGCGCTCGTTGGCGGCAAAAAGTTTCTGAACGGCGTCCGCCGTGTAAGAGCGATCGTTCAGAATTTGGGTAAGTGTCGAATGCCGCGCGCGAACCCTCGCCAACAAATCGCGGAGCGCACCCGCCTCTTTTGACCGGGCATCGCGCTGTTCGCGGAATCCGGCGATTTTGGCAAGAAGCTCCGCGGCGCCTTGTTTCAGCGCATTGAGTTGAGCGGTAGCGGATTCGTGATCGAAAGCAGCGCGCTCGGCATCGTCGCGCGCGCGCATCGAGGTTTCCAGCAAGTCGTGCTCGTTTGCTTCGAGCTTCCGCAGTGCTCCGGACTGGTGCACGAGCGCCTCTTCGGCTTGTTTCTGTTCGCCATGCAGGCGCAGCAGGCTTTCGCCGGCTTCCGACGAGGACCGGCGCAGCGCTTCTAGCCGCGCTTCGGATCCGGCAATCTGGGCGGCGCGGGACTCGGCGCGTTTCGCGAGCTCCTCCACGCGAGCTGTCAAAACGCCCGATTCTTCGCGCAACAACGTAACCGCCTGAATCTGCGAAGCACTTCGCGATTCCCATTCAACGGCCTGCAGTGTGGCTTGCGCTAGTTCCGCATCAGCCTGGGCGTGACGCCCGGCGAGTTCTTCAGCGCGCTGGCGGTTGAACGCGATGCGATTTTCGCTGCGGTCGGCTTCGAGCGCCGTGAGATTCAAAACATTCTGGTTCTGCCGGATTTCGGCATCCCGTTCGTAAATCCGCTGGTTCAGCCGGTCCTGTTCGCCTTCCTGCTGCTGGATGGCAGTCGCGCGCTGCGATTCGGCGGCGGTCAGTTCTTCGAGTTGTTTGCTGGTACGCGCGGCTTCGGCGTCCAGTTCGCGCGCCTTGCCTGCCAACATCTGGCGAACGATGCCGCGCATTTGGTCGCGGATTTCGGAGTAGCGGCGCGCCTTGGCAGCCTGGCGCTTCAACGAGCCAAGCTGCTTTTCGACTTCCACCACGATGTCGTTGACGCGCGAGAGATTGAGCTTGGAGGATTCCAGTTTGGCTTCCGCGAGGCGCTTTTTGGTTTTGAATTTCGTGACGCCGGCGGCTTCTTCGATGATGGCGCGGCGCTCCATGGGTTTGGTCGAGAGAATCAGGCCGATGCGGCCCTGCTCGATGATGGCGTAGGAGTCCGGGCCCAGGCCGACGCCCATGAACATTTCCTGGATGTCGCGGAGCCTTCCCACCCGCCCGTTGATCAAATATTCGCTTTGGCCGGAGCGATAGAGCCGCCGGCTAACGACGACTTCGCCTGGTTTCATAGCCAGAACCGGCTTGTCTGCCGGTCTTTTCTTGCGTTTGAACCTGCCACCGAGTTCAGCCGGGGATGGAGCTGAACCGGCAGCGGCAGCTTCTTGCGTTTCGGGGGTCTGTGCGGCGTCGAGCGAGAAAATTTCGGTCACATCGGTCAAGCCAGAGTTTTCACTGTTTTGGCTGACAAGAGTCGCAGAATCCGCTGCAGAGTCTGACGCCGCACTTTCCATCACGAAGCGAGCGGCTTCGGCAAGCTCGGGATCTTCCATGGTGATGGTGACTTCGGCGAGTCCTAGCGGAGGGCGCTTGGTGGTGCCATTAAAAATGCAATCGGCCATGCGCTCGGCGCGGAGCGATTTGTGGCTCTGTTCGCCGAGAACCCAGGAAATAGCATCCACGACATTGGATTTGCCGCAGCCGTTGGGCCCGACGATGCAGGTCGTGCCGGTCCCGCTGAACGTGACTACCGTGCGCTCGCAAAACGACTTAAAGCCAACGATTTCCACTTTTCGCAGCTTCAGCAAGATGTCCCCTTTTGGTCGTCAACTTCTCCGCCGCTGCCGGCATGAAACTCGAAAACAACCCGATACCAGCGAAATCCAGCCATTCCCTATGGCTGGCGTAAAAACACGTGAGGAGAGACGACGTTTCGTTCCTCGAGGGGAGGGTCTTTGGGGCGACAGGCCAACCCATCTCGGGTCGCCTGCCAAAACGTTTGGCAGGTACTCAGTCAGAGGCCTAGCCGCCTGGCGCAAGGATGGCGGTACGGGAAAAAACACTAACACGATGCGCACCGCGTGTAAAGGCCCTGCCCTACAACTTGTGGCCGCTTTGCCAACGCCACAAGCATTTACGGGATGCCCGCGAGGCGTTTTCTTGTGAGCCTATCGGGTAGCGGGCGATCCCTCTTTTAGGTGCTTGTCGTACCAGGCGAGGATGCGGTTCAGGCGATCCAGGAGGTGCTTCTCCTCGTGAAAGCCGTGAGGCTCGCGCGGGTAAACCACGAGTTCGGCTTCGACGCCATAGCGCTTGAGGCCGCGGTAGAGTTCCTGGCTTTGACCGGGGGGATCGACCGGGTCGGCGTCTCCCTGTAGAATTAAGGTCGGTGTTTTCACATTCTTGAGATGGACGAATGGCGAGCTATTTAGGAATCCGGCGACCTTCTCGGGCTCATAGGGGACGCCATAGAACCACTCATCGTAGGAGGGACCCTCCTCGGTGCCGTATTCGGAAATTAGGTTAGAGAGGCCCGCGCCGGAGACAGCAGCTTTGAAGCGAGTGGTCTGTGTAATCGCCCATTCAGACATGTACCCGCCGTAAGACCAGCCGCCGATGGCCAGCTTCTCCGGATCGGCGACGCCCCGCGCGATGAGGTCATCGACACCGGCCATGACGTCCCGGTAATCACCGCCGCCCCAGTCGCTGCGATTCATCTCCATGAATTTCTCGCCATAGCCGCTCGATCCGCGAATATTGGGATAAAAGACCGCGTAGCCGCGCGCCGCAAGGAGCTGCCCCCATGTTTCGATGGAGTCTTGCCAGGCACCCGTGGGGCCGCCGTGAATCACGGCGATGAGTGGCAGCTTCGATTTGCCGTCGTAGCCAAGCGGTTTCAGAAGAGCCGCTTCGATTTCCAGGCCGTCGAAGGATTTGTAGTTGTAGAACTCCAACGCGCTGAGGGTGTATTGCTTCCACGAATCATTCAAGTGAGAGATTTGCCTTGGTGCGCTCCGCTGATCCCAAAGCCACAATTCCTGGGGAATCGTCGCGGTTTGTCCGGCAAAGGCGACCTCGCCGGAATCGGAAACGCCGAATGCATTTGGGTTGGCCGGTACCGCCGCGACATCCTTGAGCGCGCCTTCCGCAGTGAAAGCTATGAACTTCGTGTGGAAGCCATCGCCTACAACTGCGAGCAGCCCCCCGTCCGTGGACCAGCGGTAGTCAAAGACGGGTCGGTCAACGCTGGCGCCGGTAAGGTTTTGCACGCCTTTGTCGCCGTGGTGGTGGGCGAGCATGAGGTCGTGCGGCGTGGGGCCGTCTTCGCGGCACCCAACGAACGCCATCCTCAGGCCATCCGCAGCGATGCGAATATTGCCGAAAGGGCCGCGAGGAGCGAGGATCTGTGTCATCGAGTTGAGCGCTTTGCGGTCACCGGTAACCGTGTCCCAGAGACGAAAGGAAAAAATGCGCTCCGTGTTCTGATCCGATTCGGGGTGATCCGTGGCGCTTAGCACCAGACCGGTGCCGGATGGATGCCACACCGCTTGGCTGATTTTCCATTTGGGTTCGGTGAGGGCTTTGGCTTCTCCAGTGTCGATAGTGAGCAGCCATAGACGGGCGTGTTTATCATCTTTGTCGGCCACGTGCGCGTCGTCTTTGTCTTTTTCCTTCTTTTCTTCCGCTTCCGTCTTTGCGTCGGGGGCAAGAAAGGCGATCTGCTTGCCGTCGGGAGACCAGGCAAAATTTTGCACGCCGCGCTTTCCTTTGGTCAGGGCGCTGGCTTCGCCGCCGTCCGAGCGCATGACGTAGACCTGCTGCTGATCGTCGCGATCTGAAAGGAAAGATAGCTGTTTGCCGTCAGGTGACCAGCGCGGCAAGAAATCGGACTTTGCGGAGTAAGTGAACTGCCGCAGCGAACCGGACTGCTTCTCGTAAAGCCAAATGTGGCGCGCGCGACGCTCTCCCTTCGCGGGCTCCGTGACCACAAACGCCAGACGGTTGCCGTCGGGGGAGAATTGCAGGTCGGAAATACTGCGCAGGTTCAAAGAGTCTTCGGGAGTCAACAGCTTGGGCGCACTGGCCTTGGCTGGGTCCTGTCCAAGGATGGGCGTCGCGAGAGTCGAGAGAACAAACAGGGCCCCGGCGGAAAGAAAGCGATTCATCGATAACTCCTTCAGCAGATGAGAAAGAGGACTGTAACCGCGTCAGGGGCAGGCGTCAATTAGGACTAAATAGGTCGCATTGCGCTCAATGCTGCGCAACATCGCGCAGCTTCGACATTGCTCCGTTTCAAACGGCTCGGCTACAATCGAGCGCTTATTCGTTTACTGAAAGAGACCATTTAGAGCCCATGGCCGATATTCAGCTGCACAACACGCTGACCGGGAAAATCGAGAATTTCGTTTCGCAAAAAGCCGGCGAAGTGCGCATGTACACGTGCGGGCCTACGGTCTACGACTACGCGCATATCGGGAATTACCGCACGTTCGTGTTCCAGGATATTTTGCGGCGTTTCTTGAAGCTGCGCGGATTCAAGCTGAACCACGTCATGAACCTGACGGACGTGGACGATCGCATCATCGCGAATGCCGCTGCCGCCGGCATGAGTATCCGTGATTATACCGCGAAATTTGTGCAGGCGTTTTTCGACGATTGCAAAACGCTTAGCATCGAAGAACCGGAGCACTGGATCCGTGCCACGGACCATATCGACGATATGGTGAAACTGATCCAGCGGCTTCAGAAAAAATCATTCACGTATCCGGGCGAAGGTTCGATTTATTACCGCATCGCAAAATTTCCCGAGTACGGAAAGCTCTCGAAAATCGATCTCACGGGCATTCAGGCGGGCGCGCGTGTCGACAACGATCGCTACGAAAAAGAGAGCGCGCGGGATTTTGCGCTGTGGAAAGCGCCGAAACCGGGAGAGCATTTCTGGGAGACAGCGCTCGGCCCTGGACGACCCGGCTGGCACATTGAGTGTTCCGCCATGGCCATGAAATATCTTGGCGAGACACTGGATATTCACACCGGTGGAATCGACCTGGCATTTCCGCACCACGAGAACGAAATTGCGCAGAGCGAGGGCGCGACGGGCAAGCCCTTCTCGCGGTACTGGCTGCACGCCGAGCATTTGCTTGTCGAAGGCGAGAAGATGTCGAAGTCGCAGGGGAATTTCTTCACGCTCCGTGATTTGTTTGCGAAGGGTTACAAGCCTTCGGCTCTTCGGTTTGCACTGGCCAGTGTTCCTTACCGCAAGCAGCTCAATTTCACGTTCGATGGTCTGCAGCAGGCGGCCAGCTCGGTGGAAAGGCTGCGGAATTTCGCCGATCGTTTGAAGCGAGGAAAATTTCTCGCCGGCAAGCAAGAGGGCATGGCCGCGCGCATTGCCAAGGCGGCGGACGAATTTGACGCTGGGCTTTCGGACGACTTAAATACGGCGCGGGCGCTGGCGGCCGCGTTCGACCTGGTGCGCGAAGCGAATATCGCCGTCGATAAAGGCGACTTCCGCCAGGGTGAGGTCCCCGCTGTGTTGGATTTTCTGGCTACCTTCGACAAAGTCTTTGCCGTAGTGGAAAACAATGATGGCGAAAAACTTCGTACGCTCGGTTACGGAAGCCCGGAGAGCGGACCGGACGACGCGGAGATCGACAAGCTGGTCGCGGAACGCAACGCCGCAAAGAAAAGACGCGACTTCGCCACGGCCGATCGCATCCGCAAGGAACTCGCGGATCGTGGTATAATCATCGAGGACGCGAAAGATGGCAGCGTCCGCTGGAAACGCAAGTGAGCCTTAACCTTCAAATTCGCCCTTCGTACGTCCCGGGGTTTCTCCCGCCGGCCGCCCAGCGGCCCGAACTCTACGGCGTAGATTTAGTTTAATTTTCTTTCTCCAGCAGGCCTCTCGCGGATAAGTCCGCTTGCACGCCTGTGTTTGCCCGTAGTTCTTGATTAACTCCAACCTTTTGTTTCTTCTGCGGAGGAAGAGATGCCAACGACTCTGGAAGCGAAAACACCCCGGCTCGTGACTGCGCTGCCCGGGCCGAACGCCAAGCGCGTACTGGAGCAAGACGCGAAATTCATGTCGCCCTCGTATACGCGCGATTACCCGTTGGTGGCCAAGCGCGGGCACGGCGCGATCGTGGAAGACGTGGACGGCAATGCATTTCTCGATTTCGCGGCCGGTATCGCCGTGTGTTCGACCGGCCATTGCCATCCGAAAGTTGTCGCTGCGATTCAGAAGCAGGCGGCCGAGCTGATTCACATGTCCGGCACGGATTTCTATTACGAAAGCATGCCGCAACTGGCAGAGCGGCTGGGCCGGACAATGCTAGGCACGGAAAGCAAGAAGGTCTTTTTCACCAATTCGGGGACCGAGGCGATTGAAGGCGCCATCAAACTGGCGAGGTATACGACGAAGCGAGACAAGCTCATCGCGTTTTACGGCTGCTTCCACGGCCGCACGATGGGCGCTCTTTCGCTCACCGCGTCGAAATCGACGCAGCGCAAGGGATTCGGCGCGTTGCTGAGCGGCATCGAGCACATCCCCTATCCGTACGCTTATCGCTGCGCGCATGGCCACACCGCGGAGACCTGCGGCGCCGAAATCCTGGAACAGCTCGAAGGGCAGATTTTCAAGCGCTTGTTCGATCCCGAGGATGTCGCGGGTATCATCATCGAGCCGATTCAAGGAGAAGGCGGGTATGTGTCCGCGCCAAAGTTTTTTCTGCAGGAATTGCAGCGGATCTGCCGGCAACACGGCATCATGTTCATCGTGGACGAAGTTCAGTCGGGAATGGGACGCACCGGGAAGTGGTGGGCCAGTGAACACGCCGGGATCGAACCGGACATTCTTTGTTCTGCGAAGGGCATCGCAAGCGGCATGCCGCTCGGCGCGATCGTCGCAAGAGAAAGCGTGATGCGATGGAAGCCGGGCTCACACGGCACGACGTTCGGCGGGAATCCGGTGTGCATTGCAGCTGCGCTGGCCACCATGGACCTGATCGAGAGCGAGTACATGGAAAACGCCCGCCGCATGGGCGATTACCTCTTCGGGCGACTGGCTGATTGGACCAAGAACTTCAAAATCGTCGGCGATGTACGAGGACGCGGCTTGATGATCGGCGTTGAGATCGTGCGCGATCAGCGGACGAAGGAAAAGGCCGCGGATCTGCGCAACGCGATCGTCGATCTGGCTTTTCATAAAGGCCTGCTGGTGCTCGGTGCAGGTGAAAACACCATTCGCCTGTCGCCGCCCCTCCTGATTGATGAGGAGCAAGCGGACTTTGCCGTGCGGACGCTGGAAGATTGCTTCCGTGAAGCGGAGAAGAAGGCGTGATTCGAGACGTGAAAATGGAGATCGCAGAATAGAAGCGGAAAACTCCGGGTCCCGTGGCTGCTGCAGAAGAAGTATGGCAGCCACGGGATTTTTGTTTATACTGCGCGGGAGGCTGGGGGAATCGGTGCTGGAACCATGCCGATATTTTCACAACGGATGTTTCGGGCGGTGCACTGGGCGGTGCGGCCTGCGTGAAGCGGAGAGTTTTTCCAGCGATGCGAAAAAGCGGGAAGCTCGGCACACCGGCATGCTGGGAGAAACCTACGCATACTGGTATTTGCGGAAGCAGGGGTACATATTCGTAGCCCGGAATTACACTCTGCCCGGCTTTAAGGGCGAAATCGATCTCGTCGGTTACGATGGCAAGACGCTGGTATTTGTGGAGGTCAGAACGCGCACCATCCTGGAAGACTTGCCGGCGCTGCCGGAACTTAGTATTACCAGGGAAAAACAACACGTGGTGGTTCGCACGGCGCGGCGATTTCTGGCGGAACGGCACGTCGGCGAGTGTCCCTGCCGGTTCGATGTAACGGCAGATGTAACGGCAATGGATAACTGCCCCGGGCAGCCGCCGGTGGTACGGTTGCACAAGGATGCCTTCAGTCCTCAAGTGTGAGGAGCCTGGCGGGAAGATCTTCACGTTGACGCCAGACGAGGTACAATTCAAAGTCTCCGGGCCACTCACCCTGCGCGGGTGACCCCGATCATCTTCGAGGAGGATTGCTTTGCCGGAGTTGCGTAAAGATCCGATCACGGGACGATGGGTGATCATTTCGACGGAACGAGGAAAGCGTCCGAACGATTTCCTGCGCGAGAGCGTTGTCGCCAAAGACCCGAAGAATTGCCCCTTCTGCGCGGGCAATGAGGCCAAGACTCCGCCTGAGGTTCTGGTTTATGGCAGAAACGGCGGCGGGGCCAACACAACCGGTTGGAGCATTCGCGTGGTGCCCAATAAATTCCCGGCACTGGGCATCGAAGGCGAGTTGGACCGCGAGGGAGAAGGCCTCTTCGACAAGATGAACGGGGTCGGCGCTCACGAAGTGATCGTCGAGTCACCGGATCATGCCGCCACACTCGCGACGCTGCCGGAGCGCGCGGTGGAAGACGTGCTCTGGGGATACCGGGACCGCATGCTAGACCTGAAAAATGACAAGCGCTTCCGCTACATTCTGATCTTCAAGAATCACGGTGAGGCCGCCGGGGCGACGGTCGATCATCCGCATTCGCAGTTGATCGCGCTGCCGATTGTCCCGCGGCGCGTGCGCGAAGAGGTTGACAACTGCTGGCACTATTACGACGAGAAAGAGCGATGTATATTCTGCGACATCATCCGACAGGAACGGGACACCGGCGAGCGGGTGATCGGCGAAAACGAACACTTCATCACGCTGGCGCCCTATGCTCCGCGCTTCCCGTTTGAAATGTGGCTGTTGCCAAAGGTGCACGGATCGTCGTACGAGAATAACCAAAGCTCCATGTACGCAAGCCTGGCGCGAATGCTGAAGGATACCCTGATGCGGCTGGACGAGGTGCTGGACCGGCCCGCCCTTAATTTCATGATTCACACGTCTCCGATCGGTGAAGAAATCAACGATCACTACCACTGGCATATCGAGATCATTCCGAAGCTGACGAAAGTGGCCGGCTTTGAATGGGGCACGGGCTTTTACATCAATCCAACACCTCCGGAAGAATCGGCGCGGTTCTTGCGCGAAGCAAAGATTCCCACGGTCTCGGAGAAAAAGTAGGCGTCGGCGGAATAACGTTGCGCGACATGCCCGGAGAGATCAAGCAGATTTGCTATACTTAGAGGTTCGGCGCGGTACCCAAGTGGCCCAAGGGAGAGGTCTGCAAATCCCCTCTTAAACCCAGCCGCTACGTGGTTTCAATGGGTTACGAAAGCCTGATTGGGTGTAAATAGGTGCTAAAGAGGCGCGTTGGGCATAGAATTGGGCATAGATTTTGGGCACAGCAACAGGGGCGCGGTACCCAAGTGGCCTAAGGGAATGGTCTGCAAAACCATCATGCGAGGGTTCGAATCCCTCCCGCGCCTCCAATTTTTCTCCTCAAGTTATACACGTTTGTTATATACCGCTGGATATCCACACTGGGTATCCACTGCTGCTACTACGCCTGAACCCTTGTCGCTGACATTCGCAAGAGGATACCGTCTCAGTCCTTGGCCTCGCCCGTGCACTGATTGCCGTCGAGTCGAGAATCCAATTCCGTCAGCGTTGGCAACGCTTCGTAATTTCCATTCTGCAATCTCCACTTGTCTTGTATAACCGATGGCTCGAGGATTGTCGGGTGCGAATATATGGATGGGACTCCTTGTAGGTGAACTCAGTGTTATAAGACCTGGTTGAACCTCTTTTTGAGCGAAGGACATTGCAGGAGTTAAGTAGAATGCAAAGCTGATCCTATGAACCACAAGGAAGCGCGGGCACGCATTAGAGAACAGGCGGCGGAAGAAGCAAGAAAGGACGCGGAGCAGGAGGTGCTTCTTGAACGGCGCCTACGGAGGTGGAAGCGCGGAACAATATCAGTGGGCATTGCGCTAGTAGCGAGCTGTGGGGCCGTCACACCATTTCTCTACGGCTATCCTCTGCATGATCGGTGGGATGCTATCGGCAAGAGAATTCTGCTGCTAACAATGGGGTTGTTTTTGGCGTTTACGTACACGGCCGGAACCACTTACACCTTTTGGTCATACCTCAGAGCCATAAAAAAGATTCACGCGAGATTTGCCCCCCGGGCCGCGGATACCCAACGGGCAAATAAGGGTGATTAGATGACGGCATCGGCTCCTTCGACCGAGTAGACTTGGTTGCTGCAAGACAACCAGGGCTCAGAAGAAGCGAACTCATAGTAAAGTTAGTGGCTCGTTTCGTCGCTATCCCAGACGTGCTTCCTTCAATCCGCTAGGAACTATCCATCTATACATTTATATATAATCCTGCGACAAAGAACGGAACATCGAAAGTCGACTTGATGATTTTGAAGCTGGATGAGACTTAAATATGGCATCTGGTCCTCTAGTGCGTGGGGCTTCTCATGACGGTCTGTCCACAATGTAAGCAGGAGAGCCAGGAAAGTCTTCGCCTCCATCATACGACAGTCTGGGAGTGCCCGAGTTCGCGGTGCAGGCTCCGTTTTTCTGCTCCTCAGCTCGATGACACACAACTTCGCGCAGCCTACGAGAAGCACTACTACCCGCAGTCGGACAACGCCTCCGTCGAGATCTGGGACACTCGCGCACGCCACACAAGATGTGGTTCGTTCACCGCTCACCCTAAGAATCCTCCTGTGGAACCTCCAAAACCGACCGATAACATTATGGCGATGTGCGATGCGGATCGCTTTTCACCTGATGATGAGAAAGAGCATTGCAGTCAAAAGGCGAGTCAACCAACGGACGGGAAAGTAGTGCCACCAGTCGAAAAGTGTCAACCGACTGCGCAATCGTTGTCCGACCCCCGTATCGAACAATTTAGAAAAATGTGCAACAGCGACATATTCAAGCCCGGTAGAGACGACTTCTCAATCCATCTATGCGGGATTACATTTCCGCCCAAGCCCTAACCCTTCGGCCGGTCGTCTTCGGCGTCTTTGAATTTATATCTGAACTACTGAGGGTCTGACCTGTGATTTTTCAGGATCAATCGACCACCTGAGGCGGCAGTTTTTCACGACCTTCGGGTTATGAGCGCAACTCCGGCCTGCGCTCGGTGCAAACCCATACAACACAACGAAATGCAAGAAAACACAGGACAATCGCTCAATTCCGTTGCTCCGTTTTGTACGCTTTTGCACCCTGTTCACGGACAGAAGGCGGACAAAGGTAATAATCTTTGCTTCCAGCAACCTTCCCTCCTTGGGCGCCGTATTGGCACAGTTCGGGAACGATCGAGACACCGAAACCAGGCGCAACAAAGTCGAGAATTGCCCGATGGCTACTGGACGGCGAAGTAGACGAGGGAGGCGTGGCCGTGAGGGGCCCCGTCCTCGACTGCGATGAAGTTGCCGACAACCCAGCAGCCTTCAGCTTCCCTAAGGGCGAGCGGCTCGGCGGGAGAGTGGTCGAAGAGGTCAGTTTGAACGAGGCCGATGTCTTCGGGGTTGGGTACGGCGACAGTCCAGGGAAACGGCACGCCATTGCCCTGCGCGTCAAAATAGACCAGCCGGCCGGCATTGGCGACGAGAACGCCGCCGCCGGCCACGGAATGCAGGAGCTTGACTTCGCCCGTCGGAGGATGGCGAAGCCAGTCGACGTTGCCGCTTTGCGTGTCGAAGCGGATGAGCTGTGGGCCGTTGATGGCGTAGAGCTGGTTGCCTTCTGCGAGAACCATGTTTTCCGCGAAAAATGAGCTGATGCCTTTGGTCCAGAAAGGCATAGGCAGGGTGAAGTCGCGCTGGCCGGAGTCGCTGAGGCGCGTGAGGCGCGCTTCGATGTGGACGTTCAGCGGGTCGCTGGGCTGCTTGTGAGGATCGACCCAGGTCCACGCGGCAAGCACGCCGCCGAAACCATCGGGAATGGATTCGCCAGCGAAGGCGCGAGGCTGTACGTGAAATCCGCCGTCGCCATCGGCATGAACGTGCTGAAAAACGCGCCAACTGAATGCTCCTTCCGGAGTGACGCGAAGAAGCGAGAGTGTATCGTCCAGCAAGAACTGCGTGGGCTTGCAATTATGGTTGTCAGAAAGCTCGACGTGTTTTCCTACCTGGATGTACATGTTGCCATCCTGGGAGGTGAAGACGGAACCGAAAGTGGCCTGGTTGGTGCTTTTGAGGACGTTGTAGACGGGATCCTTGCAGCGGAAGCCATTGATAGTGGTGGAGGAATCGGGGAACGGAATGCGGAAGCGAACCGTGCCGGAGTGGCCATCGATGACGATGAGCGAGCCGTAGGGAGACACGCCGAGCAGCTCGACGACGCCAATGTCACCGTGGTAGTTGACGGTCCAATTCGTGTTGAGGCGGCCCTCGGAGCGGTAGCGCCAGGATTCGGAGCCGTCGGCGGGATTGAGGTCGACGAGAGAGTCACGGAAGCGGCCGCGCTCGAGGAGCAGCAGGCCGCCGAAGTTGTCGCCGGAATCGTGAACCAGAATGGATTTGCCGTCGATGGGGAGAGACAGCGAGCTGATGCCTGGCGGGCTGCCAGTAGGAAAACGCGGATCGTTGGGAAAGAGGTCGTGGAGATTGTTGATGCGCTGGTGATTGAGCGTCATCTCGCCGACCGCAGGGATCACGCTGTGGAGAGAAAGCGGGCTGACCGAGGAGGAGAGCTGAGTCGTCCAGAGCTGTTGGCCAGAGATTTGTAATGCGCGGACGACAGCGTTGGCGGATTTGCTCCATTCCACGGAGTAAAACGCGACTTCGGAAGGTCCGGGAACGGATTGGCGAACGAACAGAGTTTCGTAGCCCGGCAAG